>RGEP01000247.1 GCA_009918225.1 Betaproteobacteria bacterium
GGCCGCGCCTACATCCGAACCGGCGATGTGGGCCGCTTCGACGAAGACGGCTTCCTCATCTTGATGGACCGCCGCAAGGACATGCTCATCAGCGGCGGCTTCAATGTCTACCCCAGCGACCTCGAAGCCCTGCTGCGCCAACACCCGGCCGTGGCCGAAGCCGCCGTGGTGGGCGTTCCTTCAGCCCGTTGGGGGGAAACGCCGGTGGCGTGGGTGGTGCGGCGGCCGGTTGGGGGCGCCCTGCCGCAGCAGGGGCCGAGCGCGGTGTCCGGTGCGGGGGCCTCGACCTCGACCTCGGCATCGGCTTCAGCATCGGCGTCCGCATCCGCATGGGCATTGGCATCGGCATCATCCTCAACATCAACATCGGCCCCAGACGAACGCGCGCTGCCGCCCGCTGCGGCAAGCTGCAGCGCTTGGCGGGCCTGGCCTTCATCGAAGAGCTGCCCCGAAGCGCCATAGGCAAGGTGCTCAAGCGCGAGTTGCGTGAGCAGTGGACGATGACGGTGCCGTGACCACCCCCTGTTTAAGGGGGTGAGGCGGCATCCGGCGCTTTGCGAGGCTACAAAAGGTTTAGAGTCGAGGCTTGCCCCGGCCAACCGTCTTCGCCCCATGATGCGCATTGAACTGTCCGCCCTGCCCCAGCATGTGGGCCAGGCCCTGGGCACCAGCCCGTGGTTTGAGGTGGACCAGGCCCGCATCAATGCCTTTGCCGAGGTCACGGGCGACCCTCAATGGATCCATGTCGACCCCGAGCGCGCGGCCCAAGGCCCCTTCGGCACCACGGTGGCACATGGCTTTTTCACGCTGTCGCTGATGCCCTGGTTCCTGGAGCGCAGCTTTGAGGTGTTGGGCTCGCGCATGGGCGTCAACTATGGCCTGAACAAGGTTCGCTTTCCGGCGCCCGTGCCGGTGGGCAGCCGGCTGCGCGCCCACACCAAGTTGCTGGCCTGTGAAGCAGTCCCCGGCGGTATGCAGTTGGTGATCGAAGCCCAGATCGAACGTGAAGGGTCCGATAAACCGGTGTGTGTGGCCGAGTTCGTGGCCCGCCGCTATGCCTGAGGTTCCTGCTGTGCACCCGAAACCATCCAAGCTTGGTCCTTCACTGCGCCATTGGGGCTGTGCCTTGTTCCTGTCGGCCACCGCTGTCGCAGCGCAAGCAGCCGCGGAAGTGGGGCAGGCCGCGCCTGCATTTGAATTGGCCTTGGCCGATGGCACGCTCGTGGGCCCCCACCAGTGGCGCGGCCAGGTGGTGTATCTCGATTTCTGGGCCTCCTGGTGCGGGCCATGCCGGCAGTCGTTTCCGTGGATGGGCGATCTGCACCGGCGCTATGGCCCGCAGGGTCTCACGGTGGTGGGGGTAAACGTCGATGCCCGCTTGGCCGATGCGCAAGCCTTTCTCAAGGCTGTGCCCGCACCCTTTCCCATCGTTTACGACGCCGCAGGCAAAACCCCGCGCAGCTACGCCATCAAGGCCATGCCCACCAGCATCTTGATCGGCCGCGACGGCCGGGTGCGGCAGATTCACGCGGGCTTTCGCCCCTCAGACACCGTGGCCCTGGAGGCCGCCATTGCGCAGGCTTTGAAGGAGAGCGCTCCGTGAAGATGCAAGACCCGCGGCCCGGCCGACACCACCTGCAGCCCCTGGCCCTGAGGCCCCGGCTATGGGGCTTCATCGCCTGCAGCGCGCTGCTGTCGGGCTGCGCCAGCCTGCCCGCGGTGCAGCCCTGGGAAAAGGGAGACCTGGCCCGCCCGGCCATGGCGTTCGAAACCGATCGGCTCGATGCGGCCTTCGTGGAGCACACCTATTCCAGCAAGGAAGGGGTGTTCGGTGGCGCCAGCGTGGGCGGAGGTGGCTGTGGCTGCAACTGAACGCGAAGCCCACAAACGGCTGTGGGCACTGGGCGCCTGCTTGGGCTTGATAGCCCCGGCGGTGCAGGCTGAGACCCCACCCGAGCGCGCCGAGTTGCAGTTCAAGGCCCTGGACTACCGCGAACGCCAGCCTGGCGCGGACCGGGTCGATGTGCAGGCCGCCACCGTATCGCTGTTCACACCCGTAGGCGAGCGCGCTGCACTCTTGGTCAGCCAAACGGTCGACGCCATCAGCGGCGCCTCTCCGGCCTATCACACGCAGCGCCTGACACCCCTGAAAGACTTTCGCCGAGCCTGGGCGGCAGCCGGCACGGGCTACTTCCAAAACGGCAGCATCACCGCCTCGGCCTCGACCTCCGACGAAAACGATTACCACTCCAAGGCTGGCGGCCTGACGGGCACCTGGAACAGCGCCAACCGCAACACCTCACTGACCGCAGGAGTGGGCGTGTCCAGCGACCTGATTCGGCCCGTCTATGGTGGATTCGAAGACCGCAAGCGGGTGCGGGACGCACTCGTGGGCCTTACACAGGTGTTGACGCGTTACGACATCGTGCAGGCCACGCTGAGCCACACCTGGGGCAGCGGCTACTTCACCGACCCCTACAAGTTGCTTGATGAGCGGCCGCGCACCCGCCACATCAGCCGGGCGCTGCTGCGCTGGAACCACCACATCGCCGGCACCGATCAAACCCTGCGCATGAGCTACCGCTACAGCACCGACAGCTGGGACCTGAAGTCGCACACGGCCACGCTGGAATGGGTGAACCCGCTGCGCGGGGGATGGTCGGTGACCCCATCGGTGCGGGCCTACTCGCAAACGGCGGCCCGCTTCTACCTGCCGGTGGATCCGAAGATCGCGCCCGCTCCGCCCTTCCCGGCCAGCGACGCCCTGTACTACAGCGCCGACCAGCGCCTGTCGGCGTTCGGCGCCTACACCGCCGGGCTGCGGGTGGACAAGGCCTTCAACCGCGATTGGTCAGCCGACCTGAAGTTCGAGCAGTACCAACAGCGCGGCGCTTGGGCCTGGGGCCGCGGTGGCGACCGTGGCTTGGCCCCGTTCAGCGCCACCTGGCTGCAACTCGGGCTCACGAAGCGTTTCTGAGACCTGAGACCGGACACCTGAGGCCTGCGGCTTCCGTGCAACTGCACCGCCACC
>RGEP01000248.1 GCA_009918225.1 Betaproteobacteria bacterium
GGAAACCCGTGGGGTCTTTGGGCAATGACCTAGCTGAGGCGATGGTTGTCACCTAAAACTGAGATGATCCGGCGATGAGCGATACCCTGCGCCACCTTCGATTCCTTGGCTTGCGGGCCCTGTGCCGGCCGATGTTGCGGGCCCTGTCCCAGGCCGTATTCCTGGGCCTGCTGATGGTCCCCGCCGCCCAAGGCGCCCCCAGCGTGAGCACCGACCAGGTCAAGGCCGAGTTGCTGGTGCACGCCCCCGAAGGTCTGCGCCCCGGTGTGCAGGCGTGGCTGGGTTTGAAGTTGGTGCACAAAAAGGGTTGGCACACCTACTGGCTCAACCCCGGCGACTCGGGCTTGCCCACCCAGCTTCAATGGTCCCTGCCCCCTGGCCTGAAGGCCGGCGAAATCGCCTGGCCGGTGCCGCACCGCCTGCCCATTGGCCCCCTCATGAACCACGGCTACGAGGGCACCCTGCTCTTGCCGGTGCCCCTGACCGTTGAACAGGCGCTGCCCGAGCAGCCGCTGACCATCGCCCTGAGGGCCGACTGGCTGGTGTGTGAAAACGTCTGCATTCCCGAGGGCGGAGACTTCAGCCTGAAGCTGCCCGCAGGTGTGGGCCGCGCCGCCTGGGTGCGTGACGCCGCCCTGTTTGAGAAGGCCTTCGCCCAACAGCCCGTGTCCTGGCCGGGCGCGCGAGCGGCCGCCCGTGCAGACGCCCAGGGCTTGCAACTGGACCTCCAAGGCCTGCCCCCGCAGTGGCAGGGGCGCCGGCTGTCGGTCTTTCCAACCGCCGCCCATGTTCTGTCCCCTTCGGTAGAGCCGCAGGCGGCCTGGGGTGCGGCGGGCGCCTGGTCGGCGAGGATGGCGTACTCGCCGCAACGCCTGGACCAGCCCAGCGAACTCGGCCTGGTCGTGGCGCCCGCTGAGGCGCTGAGTGGCGAGGCCCCCCCCGCGGGCGTGGCGCTGGTGGCCGCCGTCACCGGCGCCTGGCCAGCGGCAGATGCCGGCGGGCCCAGCGGGGCAGCTGGTGCAACGGCCCTGGGCACCGGCGCGGCCGGTGGCCTCGGGGGCCCGGAACCGGGTCGCGCAGGGGGTATGGGCGCAGTTGAAGGTGCGGCCGCGGCTTGGTGGGCCTCGGCGCTCTTGGCTTTCCTGGGCGGGCTGATCCTCAACCTCATGCCCTGCGTGTTCCCCGTGCTGTCGCTCAAGGTCTTCGGTTTTGCAGCGGATGCCCATGACCGACGCGCCTTGGCCCTGGGCGGGATGTCCTACACCGTGGGCGTGGTGCTGAGCTTCGCCGCCCTGGCGGGCTTGCTGTTGGCCCTGCGCGCCTCAGGCGAACAGCTGGGCTGGGGCTTTCAGCTTCAGTCACCGGTCTTCGTGGCGGCCTTGGCGCTGCTCTTCACCCTCATGGGTTTGAACCTGCTGGGCTTGTTTGAGTTCAACATGATGGTGCCCGGGTCCTGGGCCAGCGCCAAGGCGCGCCACCCTGCGGTCGACCACTTCCTCACCGGGGTGCTGGCCGTTTTGGTCGCTTCGCCCTGCACGGCCCCCTTCATGGGGGCGTCCCTCGGTGTGGCCATGACCATGCCGCCGGCGTCGGCACTGGGCATCTTCGTGGCATTGGGCTTGGGCATGGCCGCGCCCTACCTGCTGCTCAGCCTCATGCCCGCCTGGGCCGCGCGCCTGCCGCGGCCGGGTGCCTGGATGCTCAAGGTCAAGCATGCGATGGCCCTGCCCCTGTTGGCCACCGTGGTGTGGCTGCTGTGGGTTTTGGGGCACCAGGCGGGCATCGATGCCGCCGCAGGCCTGCTGGGCCTGATGCTGCTGCTGGCCTTTGCCATCGGAGCCTGGTCGTGGGCAGCGGTTTGGGGGCCGGCCGCGCGCCTGTTGACCCGCAGCGCCTTGGCCCTGGTGCTGGCCGCCGGGGCCGCTTGGACGCTGCCGCTGCTGCAGACCCTGCCCTCAGCCCCCGGCGCAACAAACCTGCCCGGCACGGGATACGGCATGGGGGCCGGCCCTGGCGAAGCAGGCTCAACACCCGGCGCCCCGCAGGGCTCACAAGGGCCGGCATCCGGGTCGGCGCCTTGGGCGCCGTGGTCGCCGCAGGCTTTGGCCGAAGCGCTGGCCCAGGGCCAGACGGTATTCGTGGACTACACCGCCGCCTGGTGCGTGACCTGCCAAGTGAACAAGCGCAGCACGCTGCGGCGCTCAGAGGTGGAGCAGGCGCTGCGCGATCGGGGGGTGGTGACGATGCAGGCCGATTGGACCCGCCGCGACGAGGCCATCACCCGGGAACTTGGCCGTTTGGGCCGCAGCGGCGTGCCGGTGTACGCCTTCTACCGTGCCGGACAAGACCCCGTGCTCCTGCCCGAGGTGCTCACACCGGCCTTGATGCTGCAAGCCCTGGAGTCGCTGCCTAAGTAGGCAGCACGCAATGCAGCGGCAGGCCCGGCACCTCCACCCGGGTATGAAGCACGCATCCTGCCCATGGTTGCGCCTGCAATTCCTCTTGCGGGCGGTGCTCTCGCGCGCTGGTGACGTACAGGGTTCGCAGGTCCTCACCCCCGAAGCAGGGCATGGTGGGACAGCGCACCGGTAACTCAAGCCGCTGCAACAGCTCGCCTTGAGGCGACAGCCGCACCAGGCTCTGCCCTTCGTACATGGCAGCCCAATAACAGCCCTCGGCATCCACGGCGGCTCCATCGGGCCGCCCACCATAGGTGCTGAGCGCTTGGCCGGGCTGCCGCTTGTCGAAGCTGGCCCAAAGCGACCAGGGGCCCACCTCACCGTGAACGGCCGACAGCTCGGCCGTCCAGATGGTGTGGCTCGTGGTGTCGCTGCGGTACACCGTGCGGCCATCCGGGCTGAACGCCAGCCCGTTGCTCACCGTCACCCCGTCGGCCACGGGCAGCAGACGCGCCGGGACGCTGCGCAGGTCCAATCGGTACACCCGCGCCAAGGCCGGCTGGCGAGGCTCGTACATCGTGCCCACCCAAAACCGGCCCCAGGGGTCCACCTTGCCGTCGTTGAAGCGCTC
>RGEP01000249.1 GCA_009918225.1 Betaproteobacteria bacterium
GTGCAGGTCAACATCTCCAACTACGACGTCACCCAAAAGGGCTACACCGGCGCCAACATCAACGCCGTCACCAAGAGTGGCTCCAACGACGTCAAGGGCAGCGTGTACTACGTCACGCGCGACGACCGCCTCGTGGGCCAGCGCTACAACGCCACCACCGGCACCTACTTCGACGCCCCCAAGTTCACGGAAAACACCAAGGGCTTCACCCTGGGTGGCCCCATCGTTCAAGACAAGCTGTTCTTCTTCGTCAACCACGAAGCCTTCACCAGCTCGCGCACCCGTCCTGATTTCGCCCCCATCGGCGGCGCGGGCACCATCGTGGGCATCCGCCAGTCGACCATTGACCAGGCCATCGCCATCGGCCGCGACACCTACAAGGTCGACGTGGGCACCTCGGCTGTGCCCGAAGGTGTGGCCGTCAATGTGAAGGACAGCCTGCTCAAGCTGGACTGGAACATCAGCGACCAGCACCGCGCCAATGTGCGCTTCACGCGCACCGAACAGACCGAACCCTTCCTGGTGGGCTTCAACAGCACCGGCCTGTCGCTGAGCTCCTACTGGTACAACCAGCAAAAGTCTCTCAGGAGCGTGGTGGGCCAGCTGTTCTCCGACTGGACCGACAACTTCAGCACCGAGTTCAAGATCTCCAAGCGCGACTACGACAGCGCACCCACCCCGATCAACGGGGTGCGGCTGCCGCAAATCGCACTGGACTTCGCGGGTGCACTGCCCACCGACGCACCGGCCGGCACCAACGCCAACACCCGAACCCTGCTCATGGGTACCGAGCGCAGCCGCCACTTCAATATCCTTCGCACCAACACGTTGGACACCTACTTGGGTGCCAACTACCGCATCGGCCAGCATGAGCTGAAGTTCGGTCTCGACCGCGCGGACAACGATGTCTACAACGCCTTCCTGCAAGACACCAACGGCCGCTATGTCTTCCGGTGCGAGAACAGCAGCGCCACCCTGAGCTACAGCTTTGGCAGCATCAGCTGCGCCACCGCCACGGCCGACCAGGTGGCTTCGGCTGTGCTCGAAAACTTCCGCTTGGGCCGCCCCTCGCAGTACTTCGTGCAGGTACCCCAACCCGGTCGCGTGCTCGATGACGCCGTGGCGATCTGGAGCTACGCCAACACCGGCCTGTTCCTGCAAGACACCTTCAAGCCCAGCAAGAACCTGAGCCTGGTGGCCGGCTTGCGCCTGGACCGCCTGGCCATGCCCAACTCGCCCCTGGCCAATCCGGCTGCAGCCGCCGCTCCCGTGGCCGGCGACCCAGCCACCAACACGCGCGCCAGCGGTGGCTTCGGCTTGGACAACACGCGCACCTTGGACGGTGCCACGCTCTTCCAACCGCGCGTGGGCTTCAACTGGAACCTGGGTACCCCCGACACCCGCCGCCAGCTGCGTGGCGGCTTTGGCCTGTTCCAGGGTGCTGCAGCCAACGTCTGGCTGAGCAACCCCTACTCCAACACCGGCCGTGCAGCCGTCACCTACAGCTGCACCACCTTCGCCACCTGCGTGAGCTCCAACGCACGCTTCAGCGCGAACCCGGATGCCCAACCGGTGCTCACGGGCACCATCCCCGCGGCCAACGTCGACTTCCTGGACCCCAGCCTGAAGCAGCCTTCGGTCTGGAAGTTCAACCTGGCTTTCGACACCGAACTGCCTGAGCTGCCCCTGATCGGCCGTACCACGGCTGGCGTGGAACTCCTGGGCACGCGCGTGAAGGACGGCATCACCTATGAGCACCTGAACCTGGGCGCGGCCACCCGCACCGGCCTGGACGGCCGCCAGCTGTTCTACACCGCATCGGGCTTCAACCCCGCCTGCTGGACGGCCACGGGCGGCACGGTGGGCGGCACGGCCTGCCCGGACCTGCGCAACCGCGCCTTGAGCAACCCCGCGTTCAACAACGTGTTGGTGGCCAAGGGCACCGACCAAGGTGGTGGCAACGCCGTCACGCTGTCGCTGAGCAAGATCATCCCGGGCGGCGCGGCGTGGTCCATGGGCTACACCCGCACCTCGGCCACCGAGATGAGCCCGCTGACCTCCTCGGTGTCCAACTCCAACTGGCTCAACCGCAACATCTTCAATCCCAACGAGCAGGTGCTGCAGAACTCCAACTACCTGATCCGCGACCGTTTCAACGCCGCCTTCAGCCTGTCGCGCAGCTTCATTCCGAAGGCCCCGACCACCATCGGCGTGTTCTTTGAAGGCCGTCGCGGCAAGCCCTACAGCTGGACCTACATCAACGACCTCAACGGCGATGGTGTGAACGGCAACGACCTGATGTACATCCCCAGGGCTCCCGGCTCGGGTGAGGTGGTGTTCCGCGGCGGCGCGGCCGAAGAGACCCGCTTCTGGGAAATCGTCGATGCCAACCCGGCCCTTCGCAACGCCAAGGGCGGTGTGGTCGGCCGCAACAACGAGTTCGCCACCATCACGCTGGACATCCTGAACTTCGGCAACCTGCTCAACAAGAACTGGGGCCGCATCAACGAAATCGCCTTCCCCTCCAACCGCAGCTTCGTGAACTACGCGGGCCTCGATGCCCAGGGCCGCTATGTTTACAGCCTGGGCAGCACCGAGTCCCTGGTGACCCGCCAGGCTTCCGGCGAGTCGCAGTGGGCCGCCCAGCTCACGATGCGCTACGAGTTCTGATCACCACCGCGAGGGCTCGTCGGGCGCTCACGCGCCCTACGTCCCACGCAGGGTGACCCAACCCGTCAGAGCCCGGCCAAGACCATGGCCGGGCTTTTTTGTTGCCTTTTCCTTCGCCCGGGCCGAAGCCGGCCGGTAAACTTCTCCGCATGAAATTGATCGGTTCCCTGTCCAGTCCCTACGTGCGCAAGGTGCGCGTGGTGATGGCCGAAAAAAAGCTGGATTTCCAACTCGTCTTGGAAGATGTCTGGAACAGCGACCAGATTCTGGCCAGCAACCCCCTGGGCAAGGTGCCTTGCCTGATCATGGAAGGTGGCGAGGCGGTCTTCGATTCGCGCGTCATCGTCGAGTATCTCGACA
>RGEP01000250.1 GCA_009918225.1 Betaproteobacteria bacterium
AAGGTGGCCGCACCCAGAATGGGGTTGAAAGCCAGCAGCACACCGGCTGCGGTGGCCACACCCTTGCCCCCTTGGAAGCGAAAGAACACGGGCCAGAGGTGGCCCAGAAAAGCGGCTAAACCAATCAGGGCCACCGTGCCCTCTTCCCAGCCCATGCGCGGCTGCAGTTGCACCGCGACGGCCACCGGCACCACGCCCTTGAGCGCATCCAACAACAAGGTGAGGGCCGCAGCCTTCTTGTTGCCCGAGCGCAGCACATTGGTGGCCCCGGGGTTGCCAGATCCATAGGTGCGAGGGTCATCCAGGCCCATGAGGCGGCTGACCAACACGGCGAAAGACAAGGAGCCCACGAGGTAGGCAGCCAAAACAGCCCAGAGGGTTTGCAAGTTCTCCATCAACGTGAAGTGTAAACATGGGGCATCATGTGCCCATGGACCGACCCTTGAACGCTGCTGTACCCACCCCCGGAACGGCAGCGGGAGATGCTGCCTGGCCCGTGCGGGCGCATATCGATCTGCATGATGAACTGCATGCGCGGCCGGCCATGCCGGCTCGCTCTCCCGGTGTGGTGTCGTACTGGGCGCAGCACCAAATGAACCCAGCAGCTGCGCTTCAGGCCCTGCGGGACCTCTGTGCGGCGGTGGGGCACACCGCACCTGCTGCCGGTGTTCGCCACTTTGTGGTCAAGACCGCCGCCTTCGACCTGAAGTTTGAGCGCCATGGCGAGTTCATCAGTTGGCAACTGTGCGCGGGGCTGACCGCCCCTGATCCGCACGACCCCGCTGCCTTGCAAGCCGCGCTGTCGGGTGCGCGCGCCATCGACGTACTGCCCGCGTGTTTTGTCCGTGGGATTGCCGACACGCCGATGTTGGCCGCCACCCACGTGCTGATCCTGAAGGCAGACGAAACGGGGCTCGAGACCTTCAGCCAGTTGATGCAAACGGCCCTGTCCGCGCGCCGGGCTGCGCAGGGGCAAGCCGATCGCGGCGCGCATGGTGGCAGGCCCCAGGCGGCTGATGGTCATGCTATGCCCGGCACCGACGCCGCGCTGCACAGCCCCGTGGCCAGCGAAGCCGACGATTCCGCTGCCCTGCTGGCCTCGCGCGTGTCGGATGGGCAGGCAGCCGTGTTGACTGATCTGCGCTTGGGCAGCGATGGCTTCACCCGTTTCCTGCTCGTGGACATGGGCCTGACCTCCGATCGATTGGCCCGCGACGTGCAGCGCGTCTGTGAAATCGAGGCCTATCGAATGCTGGCCATGCTCGGCTTCCCGGTGGCCCGTCATGAGGCTCAATCGCTGAGCCAAATCGAAGCGCAGCTCCAGACCATCGTGGACGACATGGCCGGCGCGCGGACCTTGGACGATGCGGCAGCCTTCGACTCCTTGCTCAAGCTTGCTGCCGAAATCGAGCACGGTGCCGCCCGAACGCGTTACCGCTTGTCGGCCACGCGCGCTTACCACCGCATCGTGCTGCAGCGTTTGTCTGACCTGCGTGAAGAACGGCTCTTGGGACTGCAAAAGCTGGCCGGCTTTCTCAACCGCCGCTTTGCGCCCGCGATGGCCTTGTGCGAGAGCACCGATGCCCGCATCACCGACATCGCCGACCGCATCAACCGTGCGGTCGACCTGGCGCGGGTGCGCGTTGAAGCGCAGCGCGAAGCCAATAACCAAGAGCTGTTCCGGTCTCTTGCCCATCGACAGAAACTGCAGCTGCGGCTGCAGCAGACCGTGGAAGGCCTGTCGGTGGTGGCCATCAGCTACTACACCATCAGCATCGTGGCTTACGTGGCCAAAGCGATGAAGGGCCTTGAGCTGCCCGGCGGCCTGACCGTGCAGGCCGATGTGGTCACTGCCGTGGCGGTGGTGCCGGTGGTGGGCTTGGTTTATGCGCTGGTCCACCGGGTGCGCCGCAGCCTGGAGAACTGACCCCGCTCAGCCCCATGGCGCAAGCCGGCGCCAAAGCCTGAGCCTGCTCAGAAGCGGTGTGGGTGGTCCGTTCACGATTGGGGGATGTCATCCACCTCCTCGACGCCCTCGACATCTTCGGCCTCCTCAGCGTCTGCAGGCTATTGGACGCCATCGGCTCGACCTGCTGTGCCGGCGGCCCCGCCAGCTGCCCCTCCAGCGGTCTTTCGCGAGCCGCTTGTCGACGGGCGCCCTGCGCCACCTTGGGGGCCCAGGAACCTGGACGGCAGGAGCCGTGCGTGGTCTGACGCACAGCGCCTGTTGGAGCGGGCCGACATACGCCTGAACGGCGACCGGCCTTGGGACCTGCAGGTGCACCATCCCCTGACCCTGGACCGGGTGCTGGCACAGGGCAGCCTGGGCTTGGGCGACAGCTATGTCGAGGGGTGGTGGGACTGCGAACAGCTGGACGGTTTCTTCACGCGCATCCTCAAGGCCGGCCTGGACGCCGAAGTCGGTTGGAAGGCACGCGCTTGGCCGTGGCTGCGGGCGAGGCTGTGCAACCTGCAAAGCCGCTGGCGGGCCGGTGAGGTCGCCCGTGTGCATTACGACCTGGACCCCGAAATGTTCGAACGCATGCTCGGGCCCAGCATGGCCTACAGCTGTGGCTATTGGGCGCGAGCCCAGCAGCTGGATGATGCCCAGCACGACAAGCTCGACCTCGTGTGCCGCAAGTTGGGCCTGGGCCCGGGCATGACCTTGCTGGACATCGGCTGTGGCTGGGGCAGCTTGATGCGGCACGCCGCCGAGCACTACGGGGCGCGGGTGACGGGGCTGACGATCTCACGTGAACAAGCGCGTTGGGTACACGAGCGGCTTCGAGGCCTGCCGGTGCAAGTGGAATGCATGGACTATCGCCAATTCAACCGGCAGGGCGGACAGCGCTTTGACCGCGTGGCCTCCATCGGCATGTTCGAGCACGTGGGCCACAAGAACCATGAGGCTTTCTTCGGTTTGATGGAGCGCAGCCTGCGTGCCGACGGGTGGGCCTTGCTGCACACCATCGGCAAGAACCGAGCCGGGGGGCACACCGATGCCTGGATTGACCAGCGCATCTTTCCCAA
>RGEP01000026.1 GCA_009918225.1 Betaproteobacteria bacterium
ATGTCTTATATAAGACATAACACATAAGAAAAATTCTTCTGAATAGATTCAAGGACTTGCAGCGCTCATTTCGCATCAAGAAACATCTTCAGTTGATCTGAAACCAGCAACCAGCTCAAACCCGGGAGGCATTCCTCATCGTGAAACAACATCCCACTTGGCGTGGCAGGGAAAGCGACAATGACGCGAACCGCCTGCCCAAACCGGCTGCTCCCCCCGCCAGCCCAAACCAATCCAACCCAACCCAAGCCCGTCCCTTGCCCCCTCTTCCAGCAGGATCCCAAGCGACGCCAGCGGCCTCACAGGCCATGGCCTACGCGCAATTGGCACTCAGCATGGCCCTGGTCGGGGCGTATGTGGGGCTGTCTCCGGTCTTGGTGGCTGCGTTTCCGGTGATGCTCTTGGCCTGGTTGCGCTTTTCGGTGGCGGCCCTGGCCCTGATGCCGTGGACCCGGCGCACCGAAGGAGAATCGCCGCTGACGCGCGGCCAGCACGGACTGCTTTTCCTCCAAAGCCTGTTGGGTAACTTCTTGTTCACCTTGCTGGCCTTGAGCGGCGCCGGCTTGGCTGGCGCGACCAGCGCCGGCGTGGTCATGGCAGCACTGCCGGCCTGCGTGGCCCTCCTGTCGCGACTGGTCCTCAAGGAAGCCTTGGCACCGCGCATCTGGAGTGCCACGGCCTGCTCCGCACTCGCCGTGGCCTTGCTCGCGCTGCACAAGGCAGAGCCCAGCGCTGGCCCGGGATCGGGGCCCGACGACGGTTGGCAGGCCCGGCTGCTCGGGCACCTGATGCTCCTGGGGGCTGTGGTGTGCGAGGCCAGCTATGTGGTCATCGGCAAGCGGCTGAGCGCAAGCGTGCGGCCCCATCGCGTCACGGCCATCATCAACCTGTGGGGCCTTTTGCTGTCCACGCCCATGGGCTTGTACCTGGCCTGGTCCTTTGAGTTTTCTGCAGTGCAAGCCACCACCTGGGCCTTGTTGGTGTTCTACGCCTTGGCCGCCAGCATGGTCACCGTGTGGCTGTGGATGAAGGGCCTGAAACACGTCTCAGCCCAAGGGGCCGGCATCTTCACGGTCTTTCTGCCCTTGTCGTCTGCAGCCGTCGGCGTCGGGTTTCTCGGTGAACCTTGGAGCGCCGCACACGCAGCGGCCTTGCTCTTGGCTCTGGCTGCCGTTTGGCTGGTTACCCGGCCGCATCCTTCGACACGGGCAACGCCGCCCGGCGCGCCTGGGTGGCCAGCGCAAAAACCTCGGCCACCGGATGGCCTTTGAGGCGATGGTCGCTCCATACACGGCGCCAGGCTCGGGCCCCCGGGCGGCCATTCCATAAGCCCAGCATATGCGTGGCCGCGTGGGCCCAAGGCGTGGCGTGTTCAGCGGTTTCGCGCTCGATGTACGCCACCATGCGCTGTTCAATGTGAAGCCGCCAATCGTCGCTGATGAGGCCCTCGTGCCCGAAGCGTCCATCGTGCACAACGTGGGCACCCCAGAATCGCTCGTCCCAGTCCGCCATCAACAGGGGGTCGTGATACGCCGCTCGACCGACCATCACACCATCAACATGCTGCAAGTGTTGGTCCACCTCCTGGCCTGACGTGATGCCGCCGTTGATGGCGATGGTCAGATGGGGAAACTCGGCCTTGAGCTGATGAACCAACTCGTAGCGCAGGGGCGGAATTTCGCGGTTTTCTTTGGGGCTCAGCCCCTGCAACCAAGCATTGCGGGCATGCACGATGAACACCTGGCAACCCGCCTGTGCAACCGTCCCCACGAAGTCGCGGACAAAGCCGTAGCGTTCTTCCCGGTCGATGCCAATGCGGTGCTTGACGGTAACCGGTATCCGACCGCCCACCGCATCGAGCATGGCCTTGACCCCATCGGCCACCAGGCCGGCTTCGTTCATCAAGCAGGCCCCAAAGGCACCGCGCTGCACACGCTCGCTGGGACAGCCGCAATTCAGGTTGACCTCGTCATAGCCCCATTGCAGCGCCAGGCGTGCGGCATGGGCCATTTCTTCGGGCTCACTGCCGCCGATCTGAAGCGCGGTGGGAGTCTCCACCGCCGCCTCATGGCGCAGATGCTTGGCCACATCGCCGTGCACCAACGCCCCCGTGGTCACCATTTCCGTGTACAGCCGCGTGTGCCGCGTGATCAGGCGGTGAAAGTGACGGCAATGCCGGTCTGTCCACGCCATCATGGGCGCTACCGACAAACGCCAGGGATTGAAATCGGCTGGTGCTGGCATCGACTCAGCCCTCGGCCTTTGCCCAGGCTTCGTTGAGCACCAGTGCGCCCAAGACCAACGCACCGCCGGTCAACACGGCAGCGGTTGGTGACTCGGACGTGCCCAACCAGGCCCAGGCCACACCAAACACAAGTTCCAAGAGGCTCAACAGGGACACCTCGGTGGGCGTGAGTTGCTGCGCCACCCTGACGGCCAACAGGCAAGGCAGCGCCAGCTGAAACACACCCAGCAGGGCCAGCCAGGCCAGGTCTTGCGTGGAGGCCCGCCCGGGTACAGCCCAAGCCGCGGTCAGCACGGCCGACAGCAGGGCACCGATCAGGACCGCTGGCAGCAGATCCGCCGCTGGCCCAGACCCAGCCCCCATGCGGCTGCGTCGAATCAGCACCCAGTTGAGCGCACCCCCCACGGGAACCGCCAGCGACACGAGGATCCCCAGCAGATGGCTGCGGTGCATTGCACCCTCGGCCGTCGTCATGTCGTCCGCGGCCTCAGCAGGCCAAATCAGCGGGGCCTGCATCCAAGCCATGCCCACCACCGCCAGGGCGATGGCCCATAGGGTGCGCCGCGGCAAGGTCTCGGACAGCAGCACGCGCGCCAACACCGCGGTGAACAACGGCGCCAAGGCCATGGTCAGCAACACATTGGCCACCGTGGTCATGGTCAGCGCTGCCATGAAGGCGGTGAACATCACCGCCCAGCAGGCCCCCGAGCCCCACAGCAAGCTGCCTCCATGGCGAATGGACTGCCACAAGGCCGGTATGCCGCGCGCGCGCCAGGCCAGAAACAGAAACAGGGCCAGGGCATTGAAGGCGCTGCGCCAGAAGGTCAGCTCCAGGCCCTGTGCGTGCTCAACCTGTCGGGTGACGATGCCGGCCATGCTCCACAGCAGCGTGACCAGCACCATCAGGGCCACGGCTGATCGATGGCTCAGGGTATGCAAAGCACGTCCCAAAGGGGGCCTCGACCGGTTAACGGGCCTTAACGGAAGGACAAGGTGTCTTACGGGCGGCCTCAGGCCGCCTCGCGGGAGGCGCGCTTGCGCTCATGCTCCTGCAAGAAGCGCTTGCGCAGACGGATGCTCTTGGGGGTGATCTCCACCAGCTCATCGTCTTCGATGAATTCGACGCCGTACTCCAGCGTCAGCTCAATCGGGGGCGTCACCTTGATGGCGTCTTCCTTGCCGCTGACCCGGAAGTTGGTGAGCTGTTTGGTTCGGGTTGCATTGACCACCAGGTCGTTGTCACGGTTGTGCACGCCCACGATCATGCCCTCGTACACCGGATCACCCGCCTTGACGAACATGCGACCGCGGTCGTCCAGCTTGCCCAGGGCATAGGTGAAGATCTCACCCGCATCCATGCTGATCAGCACGCCATTCTTGCGGCTGGCGATCTCGCCCTTGTGCGGCTCATAGCCGTCAAAGATGTTGGAGATCAATCCCGAGCCACGCGTGAGGTTCAGGAACTCATTGGAAAAGCCGATCAAGCCGCGCGCCGGAATGCGGTACTCCAAACGAACCCGCCCGCGCCCATCGGGCTCCATATTCACCAACTCACCCTTGCGCTCGCCCAGGGCCTGCATCACGCCACCCTGGTGCTGCTCTTCCACATCGGCCGTCACCAGTTCAATCGGCTCGCTCTTCACACCGTCAATATCTTGGAACACGACACGCGGCTTGCTCACCGCCAGCTCATAGCCTTCCCGGCGCATGTTCTCAAGCAAGATGGTCAGGTGCAGTTCACCGCGGCCAGAGACCTCGAAGATGCCGTCTTCCGTAGTCTCGCGCACCCGCAGCGCCACATTGCTCTGCAGCTCCTTCTGCAGGCGGTCCCAAATCTGACGGCTGGTCACAAACTTGCCCTCACGCCCCGCCAAAGGCGAGGTGTTGACGCAGAAGTTCATCGTCAAGGTCGGCTCGTCGACCTTGAGCATGGGCAAAGGCTTGGGATCTGTCGGATCGGTCACCGTCACGCCGATGCCGATGTCTTCAATCCCGTTGATCAGAACGATATCGCCAGGGCCCGCCTCGGGGGTTTGCATGCGGTCCAACCCTTGAAAGGTCAGCACCTGGTTGATGCGCCCCTTCACGGTCTTGCCTTGCATGCCTTCCATCACCAAGACGTCCATGCCGGGCCTGATGCGACCGGCATTCACGCGACCCACACCAATGCGGCCCACGAAGGAGGAATAGTCCAGCGCAGAGATCTGCAACTGCAGCGGCGCATCCGGGTTGCCCTGATGGGCCGGAACGTGCTTCAGAATGGTGTTGAACAGGGCCGACATGTCGGGGCCCCATTGCTGACCCGCCTCGCCCTCCTCAAGGGAAGACCAGCCATTGATGCCGGAGGCGTACACCACCGGGAAGTCCAGCTGTTCATCGGTGGCGCCCAACTTGTCAAAAAGATCAAAGGCTGCGTTGATCACCTTTTCGCAGTTGGCACCCGGCTTGTCGACCTTGTTGACCACCACGATGGGCTTGAGCCCCAAGGCCAGCGCCTTCTTCGTCACAAATCGGGTCTGGGGCATCGGGCCCTCTTGCGCATCAATCAGCAGCACCACACCATCAACCATCGACAGGGCACGTTCCACCTCGCCGCCGAAGTCGGCGTGGCCCGGGGTGTCCACGATGTTGATGTGGGTGCCCTCCCAGCTGACGGCGCAGTTCTTGGCCAGAATGGTGATGCCGCGCTCGCGCTCGATCGCATTGCTGTCCATGACGGTATCCACGACCTTCTCATGCTCGGCGAAGGTGCCGCTTTGCCGCAGAAGTTGGTCCACCATGGTTGTTTTGCCATGGTCAACGTGGGCGATGATGGCGATGTTGCGAATGGGGCGGCTCATGGTTGCCTCAAATGGGAAGATGAAAGAAACGGGGTTGTTCGGCGGGGCTCACCCTGCGACCACCTCGGCGCATGGTGAAGGGGCCGTACTGCACTCAGGCCTGAGCCTGGATTTCCGGCGGGCTCAGCAAGCGGTCCGGAATAAGTTCGCCGGCACGGATATGCGCGCTGCCCAAGAGCGGGCGGCGGTCGGTGGTTTGGGAGACGCGAGGTCCGTACACGCGCACGGCTGGGCAATCGGCCTGCGACACCCGTCGACGCAATCCCGTGATGAAGCGCGCGGCCTCGCTGGGCTCGAGCTCGATGGCCGGCCAATCGTGCAACAGCTCATCAGCAGGCAGCAAACAGGCTTGCCGTCCTGGTTCGTCTAGGCGCTCCAGGGCTTCCAGGGTGATGGCCCTGTCCACCGACAAAGGTCCACTGGCCAGGCGGCGCAGCGCCGTCAAGGAAGCGCCGCAGCCTAGGGCTGCTCCGATGTCCTGTGCGAGCGTTCGGATGTACGTCCCCTTGGAACAGCGGACCCTCAGGGTCATGTGCTCGGGTGCCAAAGGGTCCCAACTCGCCTCCAAGGCCAAGATTCGGACTCGGCGGGGCGCACGATCCAAGGTGACCCCTTCGCGTGCATAGGTGTACAGCGGCCGCCCCTCATGCTTGAGCGCTGAGTGCATGGGCGGCACTTGGTCGATTTCTCCTCGAAACCGATCCAAAACAGCATCCAAGCGTGAACGGTCCAGGGCCACCGAGGTCACCCGCAGGACCCTACCCTCGGCATCACCCGTATCGGTGGTCACACCCAAGCGCACCTGGGCCTCGTAGACCTTGTCGGCGTCCAAGCTGACCTGGCTGAACTTGGTGGCCGCGCCAAAACAAAGGGGCAAGAGCCCCGTGGCAGCGGGGTCGAGTGTGCCCGTGTGGCCCGCCTTTTCGGCGCGCAGCAGCCATTTGGCTTTCTGCAGGGCTTGGTTGCTCGACAGGCCCAGGGGCTTGTCCAAGAGCAATACGCCATGCAGCGGCCGGCGCGCCACCTTGACGCGAGCAGGCTGTGCCGCGGCCGCTTGCAGGCCTTCAGTCCTTGGCTCGTTGTGCATTGGCCTGGAGGATCAGGGCGTTAAGTTCTGCCGCGCGCTCGGTGGTGCGGTCGAACTGGAAATGGAGGGTGGGAACGGTGTGTATGGCCAGGCGCTTGAACAGGCCGTTGCGCAGGAATCCTGCAGCTTCGTTGAGTGCGTCTTGGTTGCCTTGCGCATCGCCCACCAGCACGGAGAAATAGACCCGCGCATGGGCGTAATCGGGGGTCACCTCCACCGCATTGATGGTGACCATGCCCAAACGAGGATCCTTGAGTTCACGGATCAGCTCGGCCAGGTCCCGCTGGATCTGGTCGGCCACCCGCAAACCGCGGTTGGGAATCGATCGTTTATGTCGCATGGTGGAGGTTCCTGAAAGCGCAAACCCCGCCGATGCCGGGCGGGGCTTGCTGCTGCAGCGCCAAGAAGCTTAGAGCGTGCGGGCCACTTCCTTGATCTCGAAGCACTCGATCACGTCGCCCTCTTGAATGTCGGTGACGTTCTTGAGCTTGATACCGCACTCGAAGCCTTCCTTGACTTCCTTGACATCGTCCTTGATCCGCCGAACCGATTCGATCTCGCCGGTGTAAATGACAATGTTTTCGCGCAAAAGGCGGAAGCGTGCATTGCGGCGTACCAGACCCGACGTGACCATAGAGCCGGCCACCGTGCCAATCTTGGAAGCCACAAACACGGTACGGATCTCGGCGGTGCCCAGCATTTCTTCGCGCTGCTCGGGCGCCAACATGCCACCCAGGGCTGCCTTCACCTCGTCCACCGCGTCGTAAATGATGTTGTAGTACCGCAGATCCACGCCGTTGCCTTCGGCGAGCTTGCGCGCACCTGCATCGGCACGGGTGTTGAATCCGATGATGATGGCCTTGGATGCGATGGCCAAGTTGACGTCGCTTTCGCTGATGCCGCCCACAGCGGCGTGCACGATCTGGACCCGCACTTCTTCAGTGCTGAGCTTGAGCAGCGATGCCGCCAGTGCTTCCTGAGAGCCTTGCACATCGGCCTTGATGATGAGCGACAGCGTCTGCACATCACCCTGGCCCATGTTGTCAAACATGTTCTCAAGCTTGGCCGCCTGCTGCTTGGCCAACTTCACATCACGGTACTTGCCTTGACGGAAGGTGGCAATCTCACGGGCGCGCCGTTCATCGGCCAGCACCATGAACTCATCACCGGCACGCGGCACTTCGGTCAAGCCCTGAATCTCCACGGGGATCGAAGGACCGGCTTCGGCCGAAGGCTTCCCGGCTTCGTCGAGCATCGCCCGCACGCGCCCGTAGCTCGAGCCAGCCAGCACCACATCGCCCCGCTTGAGCGTACCGCTTTGGACCAGTACCGTGGCCACGGGGCCTCGACCCTTGTCGAGCTTGGCTTCAATCACCAGGCCCTTGGCCAGTGCATCCTGCGGTGCGGTCAGCTCCAGCACTTCAGCTTGCAGCAGAACCTGCTCCAGCAACTCGTCGATGCCCTGCCCGGTCTTGGACGACACACCAACAAAGGGAGAGTCGCCACCGAAGTCTTCTGGCACCACCTCTTCACCCACCAGCTCGCTCTTGACGCGCTCGATGTTGGCTTCAGGCTTGTCCACCTTGGTCATGGCCACCACGATCGGCACACCAGCCGCCTTGGCGTGGCTGATCGCTTCCTTGGTCTGCGGCATCACGCCGTCATCGGCCGCGCACACCAAGATGACGATGTCCGTGGCTTGGGCGCCGCGGGCACGCATGGCGGTGAACGCCTCGTGACCGGGGGTGTCCAGGAAGGTGATCATGCCGCGCGGCGTGTTCACATGGTAAGCACCGATGTGCTGCGTGATGCCGCCGGCTTCGCCCGACGCCACGCGGGTGCGACGGATGTAATCCAGCAGCGAGGTCTTGCCGTGGTCCACGTGGCCCATGACCGTCACCACCGGCGCACGCGGCAGCGCCACGGCTTCGGTAGCGGCCTGTTCTTCTTCCAGGAAAGCCTCGGGGTCATCCAGCTTGGCCGCCAAGGCCTTGTGGCCCATTTCCTCCACCACGATCATGGCGGTCTCTTGGTCCAATTGCTGGTTGATGGTGACCATCTGCCCCAGCTTCATCATCTGCTTGATGACTTCAGCTGCCTTGACGCTCATCTTGTGAGCCAGATCGGCAACGCTGATGGTTTCCGGCACGTGCACTTCCTGCACCACGGCTTCTGTGGGCATCGCAGCCGAGGTGACTTGGTCGCGGTCGCCACCACGGCCGCGGCCCTTGGGCGCGCGCCAGCCCGCACGAGAACCGGCGGTGGTGTCCCCGCGGGTCTTGAGCGCGCGCTTCTTGGCTGCGTCGTCGGCCCAGCTCGAAGACAGCTTCTCGCTCTTGATCGATTTTTTCTCGCCAGGCTTGGCCGCCGTCGTGGCCGCTGCGCCCGGGGCACCGGGCTTGGCCGCGGCCTTGTGAATGGTGCCCTTGATGGCGGTCTCGGCTGCCTTGGGCTCCTCAGGCTTCTTGGCCACCATCACCTTTTTGGGCGCGCTCATCATCGCCCGGATGGCGGCTGCTTCAGCCTCGGCTGCCTTGCGACGCTTTTCCAGGTCAACCATGCGCTGGCGCTCAGCGGCATCGGCATCCACGGCCTTGACCACCCGCGCGGTTGGCTTGGCGGGAGCTTCCGGTGCAGAAGCGGGCGTCGCCACTGCTTCGGCGGAAGCCACGGGCTCAGCCGGCTCACTTCGGGCATCAGGCTCCTGGGCCGGCGCCTGCGCTGCGGCTGCCGCAGCAGCCAGGGCTGCGGCCTCGCGCTCTGCCGCCTCTTGGCGGGCCCGGGCCTCGTCGGCCTCGCGCTGTTCTTTTTCCTCGCGCTGCCGGCGCTTTTCTGCCAGTTCCTCTTCTTGCCGACGCAGCAGCTCGGCTTGGCGGCTGGCCTCTTCTTCGCGGCGGCGCAATTCCTCATCGTCCACCGTCGGCGTGCTGGGCGCTTCGACCAGGCCGGCGCCTTCTTCACGTTTGACGAACACGCGCTTCTTGCGCACCTCGACCTGAATGGTGCGGGCACGGCCAGAAGCGTCCGCCTGTTTGATTTCGCTGGTGCTCTTGCGCGTCAGCGTGATCTTCTTGCGTTCGGCACCGGCGGTGCCGTGCGCAGAGCGCAGGAAGGTCAACAGCCGCTCCTTGTCGCCCTCGGTGAGAACGTCCTCAGCGGATTGCTTGACGACCCCAGCCGACTGCAATTGTTCAAGCAGCGTTGTCGCCGGGCGATTGAGCTCAGCGGCAAACTGGGCGACGGTGGTCACAGCCATTGTGGAATTCCTTGGATGCGTTTCGGCGTTACAGCGCGTTCAGGCCTGTTGCGGCGGTTGGCGAAGGCTCAAGCGGTGAACCAATGCTCACGTGCCTTCATGATCAACGCCTTGGCCTGCTCCTCGGGCATATCGGTCAGTTCGATCAATTCATCCACAGCCAGATCGGCCAGGTCATCTCGGTTATGGATGCCGCCGTCGGCCAAGCGGGCGATCAATTCGGGCGTCAGGCCCTCAAGATCACCCAGGCCCTGGGCCACATCCTCGACGTTTTCCTCGCGTGCAATCTCCATGGTCAGCAGCGCATCCTTGGCCCGGTTGCGCAGCTCCATGACCGTGTCTTCGTCGAAGCCCTCGATGTCCATCATCTCCTGCATGGGCACATAGGCGACCTCTTCCAAGCTGGTGAAGCCTTCAGCGATCAGGATATCGGCCACTTCTTCGTCCACGTCGAGCTTGTCGACAAACAGCGACCGGATCGAATGGGACTCCTGCGCCTGCTTGGCCTCAGATTCCTCGGCGGTCATGATGTTGATGCGCCAGCCGGTCAGCTCAGAGGCCAGACGCACGTTCTGCCCGCCACGCCCGATCGCGATGGCCAGGTTTTCGTCGTCAACGACCACATCCATGGCGTGACGCTCTTCATCGACCACGATGGACTGCACGTTGGCCGGTGCCAAGGCACCGATCACAAACTGCGCCGGGTCTTCCGACCACAGCACGATGTCCACACGTTCGCCGGCCAACTCATTGGTCACAGCGGTTACACGCGAGCCCCGCACCCCGACGCAGGTGCCGATCGGATCCACGCGCTTGTCGTGAGACACCACCGCGATCTTGGCGCGCGAACCGGCGTCTCGCGCACAGCTCTTGATTTCCAGCAAGCCCTGCTCGATCTCGGGTACTTCTTGAGCAAACAGCTCGATCATGAAGCCCGGCGCGCTGCGCGACAGCATGATTTGAGGCCCACGCATCGTGGTGTCGATGCCGGTAATGAAAGCACGAACGCGATCGCCGCTGCGCAGGTTTTCCTTCGGAATCATCTCATTGCGCTTGAGGCGGCCTTCTACTCGACCGCTTTCGACAATGATGTCTCCCTTGTCCAAGCGCTTGACCGTGCCGACCATGATCTTCTCGCCACGCGCCAAGAAGTCATTGAGGAGTTGTTCGCGCTCGGCATCCCGGATCTTCTGCAGGATGACCTGTTTGGCCGCTTGCGCACCAATGCGGCCGATCGTCAGCGACTCAATGGGCTCTTCGATGAAGTCGCCTTCCTCGATCTCACCCACCCGGTCGATGGCATCGGTCAGCAGTTCTTCGGCATCTGGGTTTTGCAGGCCAGCCGAGTCAGGCACCACCAGCCAACGGCGGAAGGTTTCATACTCGCCATTGTCACGGTCGACCGACACCCGTATGTCCACCTCGCCGCCATGCAGGCGTTTGGTGGCCGAAGCCAGTGCGGCCTCAACGGCGCCGAAAACGACTTCACGATCCACGCTCTTTTCGCGTGAAATCGCATCGACCAGCATGAGCATTTCGCGGTTCATGTTTCTTGCTCTCCATTGCGGGCGGCTTGGGCGCGCCCCTTGAAATCCACCACTGGCACCAAGCGGGCCTCGCGCACCTCATCCAAGGCGAAATCCAGGGCCTGTTCAGTCTTGCCTTCTTTGACGATCAAACGGGGCTGCGGCTGCGATTGGCTGAGCAAACCGCGAAACTTGCGCCTGCCTTGAAAGGGCAGCTTGAAAGTCACATCGACTTCGAGCCCACAAAACCGGTCCCAATCCTGCGGCTTGCGCAAGGGCCGGTCCAGCCCCGGGGAGGAAACCTCCAAGCGCTCGTAATCCACACCTTCCACCTCGAAGACCAGCTGGAGCTGGCGTGTGACGGTCTCGCAGTCATCCACCGTCACAAAGGCAGACTCGACCGGGTACGGGTGGCCCGCAATCCGGTCAATCGAGATGCGCAACAGGCCTCGCGGCAGCCGCTCCACATCCACCAGGTCGTATCCCAGGCCTTGCACGCTGGCCTCCAAAGCACCCATCCAGTGGCCCGAGGCCGCCGCACGCTCGAAAGCCTGTTCAACCGATGCACCCGCGCCCCTTGATTGCTTGGCGGGCGCTGCTGACGGCGCCCGACCCATGCCGCGGCCGGCACCGGCCCCTTGGGCGGTGCTGCCGGATTTGCCGCCTGCAGGACGGCGGGCACGTGGCGATGTGGTCGAATTCATGCCGAACAAAAAACAAAAAAGGGGCTGGAAGTTTCCGCCCCTCGTTGGCGCGCCGGTCGCGATGCGGACCCTGCACACCCAAGCCCCTGAGCGCACCAATGGGCAACCCTTGTTACCCTTGGGGCCCAAGTGCCCACGGCACCCAGCCTATATCGTCAACCGATGGCGCGCAGCGCTGATCAGTTAACCGCGGAGTATAGCGGATTTCCCTGACATACGCAAGGTGCGTGCCACAATCGGCGCCCAAACGCTCAACCCCGACATTCGGAGCCACCAAACATGGGATTTCTCGCCGGAAAACGCCTGCTCATCACCGGAGTCTTGTCCAACCGGTCCATTGCCTACGGGATCGCCAGGGCCTGCCACCGCGAAGGCGCAGAACTGGCCTTCAGCTATGTCGGCGAGCGCTTCAAGGAGCGCATCACCGAGTTTGCAAACGAGTTCGGCTCCTCGCTGATCTTTGATTGCGATGTGGGGGATGACACCCAGATCCAATCCCTGTTCGAGGGCTTGCGGGCGGCATGGCCCGACGGCTTCGACGGCTTCGTCCATTCCATCGGATTTGCACCACGCGAAGCCATCGCTGGCGATTTTCTGGAAGGCCTGTCGCGCGAAGCCTTCAAGGTAGCCCACGACATTTCGGCCTACAGTTTCCCGGCCATGGCCAAAGCGGCAGCGGGCCAGCTGCGCCCGCACAGCGCCCTGCTCACCCTGACCTACTTGGGCAGTGAAAAGGTGGTGCCCGCGTACAACACCATGGGCTTGGCCAAAGCTTCCCTGGAGGCCAGCGTGCGGTACACCGCTGCCAGCCTGGGCCCCAAAGGGATCCGGGTCAACGGCATCTCAGCCGGCCCCATCAAGACCTTGGCCGCCTCGGGCATCAAGGGCTTCGGCAAGATCCTCAGCGTGGTGGAAGAAACCGCACCGCTGCGCCGCAACGTGACCATCGACGATGTCGGAAACGTGGCTGCGTTCCTGATGTCCGACCTCGCCGCAGGCGTCACCGCCGAAATCACCTACGTGGACGGCGGCTTCAGCCGCATGGCGGGCATGCCCGCCGAATAAGGCGCTTGCCGCCCGCGGCCTCCGCGGCGGGCCTGTACCAGGCCTCAGGCCTCAGGCCTGCTTCACGCAATCCACGTAGTAGCGTACCGCCCCATTGTCCAGGGCCTCTTCCACCAGGCCATGCACATCGGTGTCAAAGCCCGGGAAGCGCTTGTTGAAGTCTCGGGTGAATCGCAGGTAGTCCACGATCTTGCGGTTGAAACGTTCACCGGGCACCAGCAAGGGAATGCCTGGCGGATAGGGCGTGAGCAAGGAGGTGGTGATGCGGCCTTCCAACTGCTCGATTTCCACCCGTTCGGTTTGGCGGTGCGCAATCTTGGCGTACGCGTCGCTCGGGGTCATGGCCGGTTGCAGGTCCGAGAGGTACATCTCGGTGGTCAGCTTGGCCACGTCGTACTCGGCATAGGCCTCGTGTATCGACTGACACAGGTCCTTGAGCCCCATGCGCTCGTAGCGCGGATGTGCCTGGCAGAACTCGGGCAAGCAGCGCCACAGCGGGGCGTTCTTGTCATAGTCATCCTTGAACTGCTGCAAGGCCGTGAGCATCGTGTTCCAACGGCCCTTGGTGATGCCAATGGTGAACATGATGAAGAAAGAGTACAGGCCAGTCTTCTCGACCACCACGCCATGCTCCACCAAGAACTTCGTGACGATGGAAGCGGGTATGCCGCTGCTGTCGAACTTGCCATTGACGTCCATGCCCGGCGTCACGATGGTGCACTTGATGGGGTCGAGCATGTTGAAGCCCGGCGCCAGGTCACCGAACCCATGCCACTCCTCGTGTGCGCGCAGCATCCAGCGGTCGGCTCGGCCCACACCCTCATCGGGCAGGTTCTCCGGTCCCCAGACCTTGAACCACCAATCATGGCCAAACTCTTCATCCACCTTGCGCATGGCACGGCGAAAGTCCATGGACTCGGCAATGCTCTCCTCCACCAGGGCCGAGCCACCGGGGGGCTCCATCATCGCCGCGGCCACATCGCATGAGGCGATGATGGCGTACTGGGGCGAAGTAGAGGTGTGCATCAAATAAGCCTCATTGAAGAGGTGCCGATCGAGCTTGACGCTCTGGGAGTCCTGCACCAGCACCTGCGACGCCTGCGACAAGCCCGCCAGGAGCTTGTGCGTGGACTGGGTGGCGTAAACCATGGAAGTCTTTGGGCGCTCCCGGCGCTTGCCCATGGCGTGGAAGGTGCCATAGAAGGGGTGGAAGGCGGCATGCGGCAGCCACGCTTCGTCGAAATGCAGGGTGTCGATCCAGCCGTCGAGCTTGCTCTTGATCGTCTCGGTGTTGTAGAGCACACCGTCGTAGGTGCTTTGGGTCAGCGTGAGGATGCGAGGCTTGATTGAGGCTGCATCCACATCCTTGAGCAAAGGGTTGCTGGCAATCTTGCGGCGGATGGTTTC
>RGEP01000251.1 GCA_009918225.1 Betaproteobacteria bacterium
CGCATAGTCCAGCGGCGTGTGCGCAGCGCCGGCCAGCCACAGCGCGTGCGGCAGCACCACACCGACAGCGGCCACCAGAGCCAAGACCAAAGCAGGGCGCAAACGCGGCTGCCGCCATGCGCCGGTGATGAGCAAGACCGCCAGCGCTGCCACCATGGTGGTCACCGCCTGGTACTTGGCCAAGAGGCCCAGGCCAAGGCTCAAGCCCAGCATCAGGCCATAGCGGCGCTGGGCTGTTTGCAGCAGCTGCCACAAAGCCCAGGCGGCGCTGCTGCTGCACAAGAGCATCACCTCGTTGTGGCTGTAGGTGTGCAGGCGGCTGCTGTAGTAGCCAACGGCTGTGATGCACACCAGGGCCAGGGTGGCCCGCTTCACATCGAACAGGCGGCGCATCAGGTCCCAACACAGCAGCAAGGCCAGCAGCTTGACCAGGGCGCCCCACACCGCCGGGATCCAGGCCTGCAAGCCAAACACGGCCACGCCGGGCGCGATCAACCAGGTCGGCAGGGGCGGATGCTTGTGGTAGCCCCACTGCAGCGAACGCACCCAGGCCATTTGCTCGGCGCTGTCCACCGGCACCTCGCGCACGGCCCACAGCAAGAACAGGGTCCAGGCGCTGCCCCACACCAGCAGCAGCACCGGAACCCGGGCGGCCCACGCGGGCGCCGATGCCTCAGAAGGTGCCGGGGTAGGCGCCACCGTCGAGCAACAGGTTCTGGCCGTTGAGGTAGCCGGCATGCGCGCTGCACAAGAAGGCGCACACGGCGCCAAACTCCTCGGCCGTACCGAAGCGCCCAGCCGGGTTGGCCTCACGGCGCGCCGCGGCCACCTCCTCCACCGTTTTGCCCGCGGCCCGTGCGGCGCCGGCCAGGGTGGTGCGCAAGCGGTCGGTGTCGAAGGGCCCCGGCAGCAGCGCGTTGATGGTCACATTGCGCGAGGCCAGCCGCTTTTGCCGCGCCACCCCAGCCACGAATCCGGTCAAGCCCGAGCGGGCTCCGTTGCTCAAACCGAGCACATCGATGGGCGCTTTCACGGCAGCCGATGTGATGTTGACGATGCGGCCAAAGCCGCGCTGGGCCATGCCGTCCACGGTGGCCTTGATCAGCTCGATGGGGGTGAGCATGTTCGCCTCCAAGGCCTTGACCCAGGTGTCGCGGTCCCAGTCACGAAAGTCGCCGGGCGGTGGGCCGCCGGCGTTGTTGATCAAGATGTCCACTTGGGGGCAGGCCGCCAAGGCCGAGGCCCGACCTTGAGCCGTGGTGATGTCACCGGCCACGGCATGCACCGTTGCCTGAGGGTTGAGGGCCCGCAACTCGGCAGCCGTGGCCTGCAAGGCCTCTTCACCCCGAGCGGTGATCACCACATTGACACCCTCACGCACCAAGGCTTGGGCACAGCCCCGCCCCAGTCCCTTGCTGGCTGCACACACCAAGGCCCAACGGCCTGCAATTCCGAGATCCATTGTTCTGCTGACTCCGTAAAAGCGTTCGGGGTCCCTCAGCGCCACCGCGCCAGCAGGCCCACACCCAAGAGCACCAACACCGTGCCCACCAAAATCCAAAGGGTGAAGGGCTCACCCAAGAGGTACACACCCATGGCTATCGTGGCCAAGGGCCCGATCATGCCGACCTGGGAACTCAAGGCCGGGCCGATGCGCTCGATGGCCATCATCACCGCCAGGACCGGCATCACCGTGCACAAGAGTGCATTCAACACGCTCATCCACATCACCGGCTCGGGCACGGCCATGGCCGACAAGGGATGCACCACCACAAAGTGCACGAGGCACAAGACCCCCGCGACGCTGCTGGCCAGCCCCGTCAGGCGCAGCGAACCCAGACGGGCCACCACCTCACCGCTGGCCAAGAGATAGCCGGAGTAGCTGATGGCGCTGGCCAGCACCAAGGCCGCCCCAAGGGCGGTGGCCGCCGCTCCAGTGGACACAGCCCCTGCTGCTGAAGGTGAGGGTTCCAGCAGTTCATGCCCAAACACCACCAAGACGCCGGCGTAGCTGATGCCCGCGGCCAACCATTGGCGGCCCGTCACCTGTTTCTTGAGCACCACCACGGCCAGCACCATCACGAAGGTGGGGCCCAGGTACAGGATCAGCCGCTCCAGGCTGGCGGTGATGTACATCAGGCCGTAGAAGTCCAGCATGCTGGAGAGGTAGTAGCCCGAAAAACCCAAGGCCCCAATGGTCAGGGCGTCGCGCCGGGTGAGCGCCGGTGCACCGCGCCCGGCCCACCAGGCCATGAGCACGAACAGCGGCAAGGCCAAGAGCATGCGCCAAGCCACCACCGTCACGGCGTCCACGCCGTGGCGGTACATCAACTTGGCCAGGATGGCTTTGCCGGCAAAACCCAAGGCACCCACCACTGCCAAGGCCATGCCCTGCGCGAAGCGGGCGCCGTGAACGGCGCCGCTGCTGGCAGCGAAAACGCTCACCAGGCCACGGCGGCGCCGTCGCGCCTGGGGTCACTGGCCGCCACATAACCCTCAACGCCCGGGTCACCCAGGCGCCAGATGAACTGGCCCGCGCCAAAGTCCATGTAGGTGTCGTTCAGGCCTTCAAGCTGGTGGCCCAGGGCAGCCAAGCCCTGCACGGTGTCGGCCGGCATGTGGGGCTCGACATTGACCGACAAGCCGCCGTTGACCCGCCAGCGTGGGCCGTCACAGGCCATCTGAGGGTTCTGCCCGTAGTCCAGCATGCGCACCAGGGTCTGCAAGTGCCCCTGAGGCTGCATGTGGCCACCCATCACCCCGAAGCTCATGGCCGGCTGTCCGTCGCGGGTCAGGAAGGCGGGGATGATGGTGTGGAAGGGCCGCTTGTGCGGCGCCACCACATTGGCGCTGCTGGGGTCAAGGGTGAATCCGTGGCCGCGGTTTTGCAGGCTGATGCCCCAATCCGGCACCACCACGCCCGAGCCAAAGCCCATGTAGTTGCTTTGGATGAGGCTGACCATGAGGCCGCTGCGATCGGCAGCGGTCAGGTAGATGGT
>RGEP01000252.1 GCA_009918225.1 Betaproteobacteria bacterium
GGCACCCAAAGACGGTCGCGCCAGGAATTGCAGGACCGGCTGACGGCGCTGAAGGCCGAACTGTCGGTCGGCGGTATCGGGGCTGGTGCTTCCAGTGTGATGATGACGGTGAAGACCACGCGTGAGCACCTCCCCGCCGTGGTCGACCTGATGGGCGAGATGTTGCGCCTGCCCTTGCTGGATGCAGCCAGCATGGAAGAAGTGCGTGCCCAGGCCTTGGCCGGGCTGCAGGCCCAGCGCGACGAGCCCGGCCCCATCGTGTCCAACACGCTGTCGCGACATGGCAACCCCTACCCCGCCGACGACCCGCGTTACGCGCCCAGCTTCGCCGAGTACGAGCAGCGACTGAATGCCCTGACCCTGGAGCAGGTGCGCGACTTCCACGCCCGGTTCCTGGGGGCCTCTCAGGCCCAGTTCAGTGCCGTAGGCAGCTTCGATGAGGCGGCCGTGCGAGCGGCGGCGCAAAAGGCCTTCGCAGGCTGGGCTTCGGCCACGGCGGTGCAGCGCGTGCCTTCGCCCCTGGTGGCTTTGCCGCCGGCCCGCTTGGTGACGCGCACGCCGGACAAGCAAAACGCGGTCTTGGGCATGCGGCTGCCGGTGGCGGTCAAGGAGTTGGACGCCGACCACGCACCACTGCTGCTGGCCAACTTCATCGTGGGCGGCTCGCCCAGCTCGCGCCTGTGGGTGCGGGTGCGCGAGAAGGAAGGCCTGAGCTACGGCCTGGGCACGGAAATCAGCTTCAACCTGCACGAGGCCTCGTCCATGTTTACTGGCCAAGCGGCCTTTGCACCGTCCAACCGAGCCCGCGTGGAAGCGGCCATCCGCGAAGAGCTTGAGCGCAGCCTCAAGGACGGCTTTACCGAGGCCGAAGTCACCCAGGCCAAGCAAGGCCTGCTGAACTTCAGGCGCCTGTCGCGTGCGCAGGACGACAGCCTGGCCGGCAACTTGGTCAGCAATGAGTGGCTGGGCCGCAACTTCCAAACGGCTGCAGCGCTGGACGAGGCCATTGCCAAGGTCACCCCCCAGCAGGCCTTGGAAGCCTGGCGCCGGCACATCGACCTCAGCCGTTTGGTGTGGGTCTTGGCGGGCGACTTCAAGGAGCCCTGAGGCCCCCGCGGCTTAGGCTTTGAACGGGCTGTGCTCGCGCAGCTCGTCGAGATAGGCGCCCACATGGGCGCCTTCTCGTTTCAGGAAGTCGTCCACCGCATGGGCGAAACGCGTGTCGGCGATCCAATGGGCCGACCGCGTGGGCACCGGCAGCAGGCCGCGCGCCATCTTGTGCTCACCCTGGGCACCGCCTTCAAAGCGCCGGTACTGGTGCTGCAGGCACCATTGCAGCGGCTGGTAGTAGCAGGCGTCAAAGTGCAGGCAAGGCACCTGCGCCAGCGCGCCCCAATAGCGGCCATAGGCGTGGCGCGTGCCCGGGTCTATGGCCACCAGTGAGCAGGCGATCGGCTGGCCGGCCTGGTGTGCCACGAACAGCACCCAGTTCTCGGGCATGTCCCGCTGCTGCCGTGTGAAGAAGTCTCGGCTGAGATAGGGCGTGCTGCGGTGCTCCAGATAGGTCTGGGTGTAGCAGGCATAGAACAGGTCCCACAGAGGCTCGTCGATGGCCGCGCCTTCGTGGACCGTGAAGTGCACGCCAGCGTCGCGCACCCGGCGTTGTTCCTGCTGAATCTTCTTTCGCTTGTCGCGGTGCAGCCGTTGCAGCAGTTCGGCAAAGTCCGCCACCGGCTGCGTCGGGTCTTGGGTCCAGTGGAACTGCACGCCTTGCCGAATCAGGCAACCCGCCTGCTCCAGCGCTTGCGCATCGTCCTCGTCGACAAACAGCACGTGCAGCGAGGACAAGCCCTGTTCGCGCGCTTGGGTGACCAAGGCCTGCGCCAAGGCCTTTCGGGCCGCCGTGTCGCGGGCCAGGAGGCGCGTGCCCGGCACCGGGGTGAAGGGCAGGGCGGCCAGCAGTTTGGGGTAATAGCGCAAGCCGTGGCGCTGGTAGGCGTCTGCCCAGGCCCAGTCGAAGACATATTCGCCGTAGGAGTGTGACTTCAGATACGCCGCGCAGGCCCCACTCAGCGTGGGCCCCCGCCACAGGGTGATGAACAGGGGCTGCCATCCGGTAGCGGCCACCGCACTGCCGCTGTCATGCAGCGCACGCAGGTAGGCGCTGCGCATGAAGGGCAGCGGCTGGGCTTGCTGGGCCAGCAATTCATCCCAGCGGGCGGGGTCGATTTCAGACGGGTCCGAATGAACCCGAATGACATAATCGTCGACCGTGCTGGAAACCTGCATCCCCACATTGTCGACGCGCCAACGGAGCCCGCTGTGCTGAAGGTGGCTTTGGCGCAGATCAACCCCGTGGTGGGCGAACTGCAAGGCAACAAGGCGCGGCTGCTGCACGCCGCTCGCCAGGCATACGAACAAGGCGCGCAGCTCTTGGTTTCGCCTGAGCTGTCCCTGTGCGGCTACCCGCCTGAGGACCTGTTGTTGAGGCCGGGGTTCATGGCGGCCTGTCGGGCCACCCTGTTGGAGCTGGCCCAGGAGCTCAAGCCCTTGAGCGGCCTGGCCGTGGTGGTGGGCCACCCCCATCAGGTGCTGGGTCATGAAGACGACCGCACCCGCTCGACCCATGTGCCGCGGCGCTTCAATGCGGCGTCGGTGCTGCGCCATGGCGAGGTGGAGCTGACCTACCTCAAGCGCGAGCTGCCCAACTACCAGGTCTTTGACGAGCGCCGCTACTTTGCCTCGGGCCGTCTCGCACCGGCGGCATTGGGGGCGCCGGGCGTGTTCGAAGTACAGGGCCTGCGCGTGGGCCTCTTGATTTGCGAAGACGCGTGGTTCGAAGAGCCGGCGCAGGCCGCGGTGGATGCGGGTGCGGAACTGCTGTGTGTGCTCAACGCGTCGCCCTTCCATCTGAACAAGGCCCCGGAACGAGAAGCCGCCATGGCGCGCTGTGCACAGCGCCACCAACGTCCGCTGGTCTACGCACACCTCACCGGTGG
>RGEP01000253.1 GCA_009918225.1 Betaproteobacteria bacterium
AACTCACCCCGCCAGAGCGGGTGCGGGTGCTGATCTTGGGGCAAGACCCGTATCACGGGCCGGGGCAGGCCCAGGGTCTGGCTTTTTCAGTCGCTGAGGGCATGCCAGTACCGCCGAGCCTGCGCAACATCTTGCGGGAGCGGGACCGCGATCTGGGGCCTGCGGCAGGGCCCTTGCGCAGCCCCGACTTGGTGCGCTGGGCCCAACAGGGGGTTTTGCTCCTCAACACCGTCCTCACGGTCGAGCAGGGTCAGCCTGCCAGCCATGCCGGGAAAGGATGGGAAGCGCTCACTAACATGGTTATCAGGAGCCTGTTTCAGCGTTCCGAGCCCCTGGTGTTCATGGCCTGGGGTGCGCAGGCCCAGGTTATGCTGGCCGATGTACCCCATGCCCATCTGCTGCTGCAGGCCAACCACCCCTCCCCTTTGTCGGCGTCTCGTCCGCCCCGCCCTTTCGTGGGTTGTGGGCATTTCGGTCAAGCCAATCGATGGCTTATTTCACGAGGGCGCGAGCCGCTGGCGTGGTAGCGCTCTCGCCCTTTTCCATGGCATAATCTGTGGTTCGCTTGCCGGACGGGTGCCCGAGTGGCTAAAGGGGGCAGACTGTAAATCTGTTGGCTTACGCCTACGCTGGTTCGAATCCAGCCCCGTCCACCAGATGTGGTCTGCTTTCATTGGAAGTTGGTGCCTCGTCAGGCGGTTTAGCGGCCGGCATCTTGAGCTGCGGGAGTAGTTCAATGGTAGAACCTTAGCCTTCCAAGCTAATGACGCGGGTTCGATTCCCGTCTCCCGCTCCAGGCTCCGGTTTGAGGCCGCCAGAAGGTTTTGTGTTTCGCCCATGTGGCTCAGTGGTAGAGCACTCCCTTGGTAAGGGAGAGGTCGCGGGTCCGATTCCCGCCATGGGCACCAGTTTTGCAAAGGGTTGGTCCCGTCAACCCTCGCGTCGTATTCGGATCGGGATGTTTTAACTTTTCGGAGTTGATAGGAAATGGCAAAAGAGAAATTCACGCGGACCAAACCGCACGTCAACGTGGGCACGATTGGCCACGTGGACCATGGCAAGACCACCCTGACGGCGGCGATTGGCATCACCATCAACACGGCTCACGTGGAGTACGAGACGGCCAACCGGCACTACGCGCACGTGGACTGCCCGGGCCACGCCGACTACGTCAAGAACATGATCACCGGCGCTGCGCAGATGGACGGCGCCATTTTGGTGGTGTCGGCCGCTGACGGCCCCATGCCCCAGACCCGCGAGCACATCTTGCTGGCCCGTCAGGTGGGCGTGCCCTACATCATTGTGTTCATGAACAAGTGCGACATGGTCGACGATGCCGAGCTGCTCGAGCTGGTCGAGATGGAAGTTCGCGAGCTGCTGTCCAAGTACGACTTTCCCGGTGACGACACCCCCATCGTCAAGGGTTCGGCCAAGCTGGCCATGGAAGGCGACAAGGGCGATCTGGGCGAAGGCGCCATCATGAAGCTGGCCGAGGCGCTCGACAGCTACATCCCCACCCCTGAGCGCGCCGTGGACGGCACCTTCCTGATGCCGGTGGAGGACGTGTTCTCCATCTCCGGTCGCGGCACCGTGGTGACCGGCCGTATTGAGCGCGGCATCATCAAGGTCGGCGAAGAAATCGAGATCGTCGGCATCAAGGACACCCAGAAGACCACCTGCACGGGTGTGGAGATGTTCAGGAAGCTGCTCGACCAGGGTCAGGCGGGTGATAACGTGGGCATTTTGCTGCGCGGCACCAAGCGCGAGGAGGTTGAGCGCGGCCAGGTGCTGTGCAAGCCCGGCTCGATCAAGCCGCACACGCACTTTACTGGCGAGATCTACGTGCTGTCGAAGGAAGAGGGTGGCCGTCACACGCCGTTCTTCAACAACTACCGTCCGCAGTTCTACTTCCGCACCACCGACGTGACCGGCAGCATCGAGCTGCCCAAGGACAAGGAGATGGTGATGCCGGGCGACAACGTGACGATCACGGTCAAGCTGATCGCCCCGATCGCCATGGAAGAGGGCCTGCGCTTTGCCATTCGCGAGGGTGGCAAGACGGTGGGCGCCGGCGTCGTCGCCAAGATCATGGAGTGACGCCATGTCGACCAAGCAGAAAATCCGCATCCGCCTCAAGGCGTTCGATTACAAGCTGATCGACCAGTCCGCTGCCGAGATCGTCGACACCGCCAAGCGCACCGGCGCGATCGTCAAGGGCCCGGTGCCCCTGCCGACCCGCATGAAGCGCTTCGACATCCTGCGTTCGCCGCACGTCAACAAGTCGAGTCGCGACCAGTTCGAGATCCGCACGCACCAGCGCCTGATGGACATCGTCGATCCGACCGACAAGACGGTGGACGCGCTGATGAAGCTCGACCTGCCGGCCGGCGTCGACGTCGAGATCAAGCTGCAGTAAGCATAACTGCCGGGCTTCGCGATTCGCTGCGGGCCCGGTGGCCCAACGCCCGGCCACACGGGCACCGGGGTGGCCCCGACCGCCCCGGCATTTGCCGTCAAGGCCGATGCAGGTTATACTTTCGGGCTTCGCCTTTTGTCGGGCGAAGAATTCGTCAACCTTCTTTCGCGCTCAAAACGCGGTTGCCAATTGAAGTGGCCGCGGCGGAAGTACTGGAGAAAACAATGAGTCTGAGCAACTCCATGGGGTTGCTGGGCCGCAAGGTGGGCATGATGCGCCTGTTCACCGATGACGGGGACGCTGTTCCTGTCACGGTGGTGGACGTGTCCAACAACCGCGTGACCCAGGTCAAAACCCAAGAGAACGACGGCTACGTGGCCTTGCAGGTCACCTTCGGCTCGCGCAAGGCTTCGCGCGTGTCCAAGCCGCTCGCGGGGCACCTTGCCAAGGCAGGCGTGCAGGCCGGCGAGATCATCGAAGAATTCCGCGTGAGCGCCGACACCGCTGCCAAGTACGCAGCAGGTGCTGCCGTTCCCGTGACCGACGTGTTCAGCGTGGGCCAGAAGGT
>RGEP01000254.1 GCA_009918225.1 Betaproteobacteria bacterium
ATGTCGAGCATGCGGTCGGCTTCATCGAGCACCACATACTCCACCTGGTTGAGTGCGCAGTTCTTGGCCTCGATGTGGTCCAACAGCCGGCCCGGCGTGGCAATCAGCACCTCCACGCCCTTCTTGAGCTCGGCGGTTTGCGGCTTCATGTCGATGCCGCCAAACACCACGGTGCTGCGCAGCTGGGTGTGCTTGGCATAGGCCTTCACATTGGCCGCTACCTGGTCGGCCAGCTCGCGCGTGGGGGCCAACACCAGGGCGCGCACGGGGTGGCGCGCGGGCGACATGCTGGCGTTCTCATGCTTGAGCATGCGCTGCAGCAGCGGAATGGAAAAAGCGGCGGTTTTGCCGGTGCCGGTTTGCGCTGCGCCCATCACGTCGCGCCCAGCCAACACGATGGGAATCGCCTTGGCCTGAATGGGCGTCATGGTGAGGTAGCCCTGGTCGGCTACGGCGCGCAAGAGCTTGGGGTCGAGCGGCAGGGTGTCGAAGCGCTCAGGCGCTGCGGGTGCGGCGGGCTCAGCCGGCGCTATTGGGGAAGATTCAGACATGTGAGCCGATTATCGCCTGCTGGGGCTTCAATCGCGGCTCAGGTGAATGAAGGCGTCGCGCAGGCGCCACCGGGTGGTCTCGAGATAGGCCTGTCCGTTGCGGTCTCGGTTGAGCAGGCGGGACAGGTGTTCCCCGAACAAGGGAACCTCGCCGTAGCTGCGGGTGATGAGGTTGTCGCGCTCGCCCACCTTGGATTCAATGGAGTACTGAAACTCGGTGGTGCCACGCAGGCTGAACAAGGCCGGGCCCACCGAACGCCTTGGCGTGAGGGCCAGGGAGAACTGAAAGCCTGCAAAGGCCACCGGCTGGTCCCGATCGGCCATCTTGGACCGGCGGATATAGGCCGCGTAGCTGGCGTCCCCATGGTGGAAACGGGTCAGCACGGAGACACCTTCATCTCCGTTGAAGAACTTGCCGGCGGTGACTTCGGTGGTGACCCGTGAACGCCCATCCCAGGCATAGCGGTAGCGGGCCAGCCGGTACTGGCGCTCGCGCGGCACATCCAGCAAGGGCAGCTTGAAGATGGGGTGCAGCTCATACGGCCCCAGGAACTGCCCCCCGCTGAGGGTCAATCGGTGCCGGCCATCCGGGCTGGTGCTCAGGGATTCGAAGTGCCGGCCCTCAAACACGGCATAGCCCGTGCCCACGCTGGCACGCAAGTAGGTGTTGAGCGCAGGCAGTTCCACCACCTGGTGGAACATGTGGCGGACCTTGCCTTCGCGCAGACGGCTGTCGGCAAACAAGCCGCCGGTGCGAAAGGCCTTGGTGGGTTGCTCGAGCTGGAAGTTGTAGGCGTAGTCGAAGCTGGCCCCCTTCCACAGCGGCGCGACGAGGTTGGCGTTGATGCCAAAGTCGGCGTCAAAGGCCCCCACCTCGGTGCCGATGGTGGAGGTGATCAGGGGCGACAGCACCAACTCCGGCCGCCCGGCCAGGTGCCACCAAGGGCGGGGCGCCGCTCGGGCCAGCAAGGGTTTGCGATGGGCCAGGGCCGCCAGTTCCAGTTCGGCGCAAGGCTCGCCGTTTTCAAGCCAGGCCTTCAGGCACGGCACCGGCGCGCGGGCCTGCACCAAGGGCAGGCCGCGCTGCGAAACCTCAACCAATACGAAGGGCACCTCCGCGGCTGGCAAGCCCGCCAGCACGCCCAGGGCCACACCCAGGGCATCCAGCACGTCCCGCGGATAGTGGGTGTTTTCAATGGCCACCGCCAAGGACCCGTCGGCCAGGCGGCGCTGCACCGCGCGACCCAGGCGCTGGCGCTCCAGCGCTGATGCCACATCGGCCAGGCCCAAGGGCTGCACGCGGCGGGTTTCGTCACCGAAGTCCACACCCGGCTGGCTGCGCTCGCCCACACGCCCGCCCAAGGGCACGCTCAAGCCCAACTGCGCCCACTGACCCGGGTGGTTGGGCGCACGGGGGCTGTCGCTCAACACCCGGTGCGCACCCAGGTAGGCCGACACCCCGGTGCCTGCCAGGGGCACGGCCAACAGGGCATGTGCGGTGCGAAGGCCGTGCACCTGCTGCACGCTCAGTGTGAGCGGCTTCCAGGGGTGCACGGTGAAGGCCGCCATGGGCCCTTCCAGCGGTGAAGTGGGCGTCTGGCCACGGGCCATGCCCACGCTGAGCTCGGCATCTGACCAGCTGCGGGTGAGCACGGCATAGTGCGAAGTGAAGAAGCTGGCTGCACCGCCAACGTCCACAGCGCCCACGGCGGCGCTCAAGCCCCAGTGGCGCGGCGCGGGCACGGGCACTTGCAGCTTGAAGGAGCCAGACAGGTCGCGAATCTGCGGTCCCACGCAAGGCTCAGAATAGAAGTCACACTGCACCGTGTTGGTGGCCAGGCGCATGTTCACTTCCAGCCATTCGGTCAGGCCCATGCCCAACAGGAAGTTGTGGCCCTTGGGGTCGGGCGCCCCGGGCATGGCGTTGCTGTAGTCAACGGTGAAAGCGCCGGGCCGCTGCACCTGGGCGGTGGGCACCAAGCCAATGCCGGTGGGGCCTTGCGAGGTCAAAGGCTGCGCTTGCGGGCCGCTGGCCGACAGCACACCGGCGGCGATCAGCCCTGCAGCGCCGGCTGCTCGGCGCCATGCTGTTCGCGTCCCCGCTACGGCACGACAACCCATTCCCAAGAGCACCGCAGCAGGCTTTCGCAAGTCGAAAGAAGGGCGGGCAGGCTGCGCACTGCACCCCGCGAAAACAAGGGTGCAGCGCCACAGGGCCTTCAGGCCCACCGCCCGCAGCACAGAGGTCATGGTTGAGGTGTAGCGTGCGCGCCAGCGGCCCCGCGGGGTGGTTCGCCTTTCGCGCGACAATGCCGGCCGGGGTTGCGAACGGACCACTGCACCGTCGGCACCCCATCCGGAGAGAACGCATGATTCTAGTGACCGGCGGAGCCGGCTTCATCGGCAGCAACTTTGTGCTGGA
>RGEP01000255.1 GCA_009918225.1 Betaproteobacteria bacterium
ACGGCGGCCACCCTGCCCACGCACAAGGCCTACAACATCGGCGTGATCTACCCGGTGACCAAGGAACTGTCGCTGCGCGTGCAGTACACCGAGTCGCAGACTTCGGTGCCCACCACCCCGGGCGCGGCTGACCGCACCTATGGCCGTACCGGTGTCTCGGCGCGTTACACGCTGTCGCCGCGCACCTACCTGTACCTGGCCTACACCGAGAAGAAGATCGACCTGACCCCGGGTGTGGCCGCTCAAGTGACGTCCAACGCCACGGCCAACAAGAACTCGCTCGGCCTGGGCATCAGCCACGCCTTCTGATCCAGCTGCCGGGCAGGCCCCGGCGCTGTTTCATCGGAACCCACGCGGCGCAAGCCCCGTGGGTTTTTTCATGCACGCCACTTGGGAGCAGTATTCATGACATTCGATCGACGCCGATGGTTGCAGGCCAGCAGCGGCCTATTCGCTTCGGCTTCGGCCTCGTTGGGCGCAGGCCTGGCCCTGCCCGCTTGGGCCCAAGCCAAGCCTTGGCCCCAGCGCTCGGTGCGCTTTGTGGTGCCATTTGCACCCGGGGGCAGCAGCGAAATCATTGCGCGCGCCACCGCCTATGAGCTCACCAAGAGCCTGGGCCAAACCGTGTACGTGGAAAACAAGCCGGGCGCGGCCGGCAATGTGGCCATGCAAGAGGTGGCCCGCGCAGATGACCAGCACACCTTGATCCTGGGCCACATCGGCACGCTGGCGGTCAACCCCTATATGTTCGACCGCCTGCCCTACGACCCCAACAAGGACTTCAAGCCGGTGTCGCTCTTGGCCAAGGTGCCCAGCCTGTACCTGGTGCACCCCGACCTGCCGGTGAGGAACCTGCGCGAGTTCGTGGACTACACCCGCAGGCGCCCGGGGCAGCTGAGCTATGGCTCAGCCGGCAACGGCAGCGCCGGCCACCTGGCCATGGAATACCTGAAGATGGTGACCGATACCTTTATCGTGCATGTGCCCTACCGGGGCACCGGCCCGCAGCTCACCGACCTTCTGGCGGGGCGCTTGCAGGCGGCATCCGTGGGGGCAGCCGCGGTGATTCAGTTTGTGCGCACCGGCCGTTTGCGCTGCATTGCCACCGGCACCCCGCAACGCCTGCCGCAGCTGCCGGACGTGCCCACCGTGGCCGAACAGGGCTGGCCGGGCTTTGAGATGACCCAGTGGTACGGCATCTTGGGGCCGGCCAATCTGCCGCAAGCTGCGGTAGACACCTTGGCCAGCGCCTCGACTTCGGCGGTCAAACAACCGGCTACCAACGAGAAGTTCAGCACCGATGCGGTAATCGGGGTGGGCGGGGGGCCGGCCGAGTTCGCGCGCTTCATTGCGCAAGAACAGCAGCGGTGGAAAGTGGTGGTCGACCGCGCGCGGATCAAGCCGGACTGAGCGGCAAGCGCCATTCCAGCAGCATGCCGGCCACGGCGCCGCTGGCCAAGAGCACCAGGAGGTGCATCCGGCTGCGCCACACCAACACGGCTGCCACGGCCTCGCTCAACCAGCCTTGCTCCAAGACCAGATAACGGTGCTGTTCCGAGGCCAAGACGATCACGCCGCCCACCGACAGCAGCGACAAGGACACCTCAAAGACCAACAAGGCCCAGGCTTGGTCCCAGCTCATGGCTGGCGCCCTTCACGGCTGTGGTCACGCGCCAGGCGCCACCAGGTGAGCGACACCCCCAGGCCGCCCAGGCCCAGAATGACCGGGGCAATGGGCCACCGCAGCAAGGCCAGTGCCCCAAAGGTGAGGGCCGCCATGCAAAAACCCGCCGCCGCGCCCAGCGGGTGGCGGCGCAACTCGCCTATGAGCTTGAGGGCCGTACCGGCCACGGTGCCAGCAGCCACCGCACCCATGCCATGCAGGGCGCCTTCCACCATGGCGTGGCCGCTCCAGTGGGTGTAGGCCACCACCGCCGCCAGCAACAAGCACGCTGGCACGGTCATCAAGCCGGCCAACGCCGCCGCCGCACCGCGCCAACCAAAGCAGCGGTCACCGTACATCACGGCCAGGTTGCACACGTTCGGCCCGGGCAGGGCCTGTGAAAGGGCCACCTCCTGCAGATACGCCTCGTTGCTCATCCAACGCCGCCGCTCCACGAGTTCGCGGTGTGCGACGGCCAGCACGCCACCAAAGCCCTGCAAGGCCAACAACGTGAAGGCCACAAAGAGCTGTGCTGGGCCGCTGGGGGGGTTAGAGCCGGCAGGAGGCTCGTGCAAGGGCCGCTTCGGCATCGGCCCTTGCTTCGGTTCTTGGGGCGGTTCGATCAAGGCGTCAGGCATCAACGAAACAGGCGTTCGGGCAGCAGGCCATGTCAACCGGTGCCGCAACGCCATTGGTTGAATTGTGCGCGCATTCAACCAGGGTGCAGCCGCAGCGGGCCCCCAGCGCCCCCGGGCCTACCCTGATGGGCCATTGAAGGGGACTGGGTACCATGCGGCGGGCCGTGCAAGGGCGGCGTCAACAGCATCGGAGGTTTGCATGAACGAATCCCAACTCCGCGCCATGGTGGAGGAAGTGCGCCGTGGCGCTCTGCCCCGCCGCCGGTTCATCGAGCAGCTGGTGGGCCTGGGCCTCACCGCCCCCATGGCCTCGATGATCCTGATGCACGAAGGCATCGCCCAAACCACCACGCCCATGCCCTACCGCGGCACCAAGCGCGGCGGTGGCGGTACCCTGCGGCTGATGTACTGGCAAGCCCCGGTGCACCTGAACCCCCACTATGCCGGCGGCACCAAGGACCAAGACTCCTGCCGCATCTTCTACGAGCCGCTGGGCGGCTGGGATGCCGAAGGCAACCTCGTTCCCGTGTTGGCGGCCGAAGTGCCCACACGCGCCAACGGAGGCCTCTCGGCCGACGGGCGCACCGTGACCTGGAAGCTTAAGCGCGGCGTGAAGTGGCACGACGGCCGCGACTTCACGGCGGACGATGTGGTCTTCACCTGGCAGTAC
>RGEP01000256.1 GCA_009918225.1 Betaproteobacteria bacterium
CGTCCACCCCCGCCAACGGCGTCGCATGTGGGTGCGCAGGCCCAGGCCGCGCAGGCGATGCAACCAGGCCCGCAGCAGGGGCGCGGCCTTCAGGTCGGTGGGAAAGACACGGCCACTGGTGCCCACAAAGGTCTGCACGCCCAAGTCGGCGGCCCAATCGCGCAAGGCGGGCCCACCGAAGGCCTTCAGCATGGGCTGCAGCGCCTGCATCGTGACGCCCTCACCTGTGCCGGCGCTTGCAGCATCATCGCCGGCGCCACCCGCAGCGCCGCCACCACGGTAGCGCCGAAGAAAGGGCTCGGGCGGCTCCGAGTGGGTCAGGTTCAATCCTCCGATGCCAGCCAGCAGCAGCTTGCGGCCCACGGAGGGCATGGCGTCGTAGAGGTCCACGGCAACGCCGGCCTGCAACAGCACCTCGGCGGCCATGAGCCCTGCGGGTCCCGCGCCGATGATGGCCGCTTGGCAGGGTCGGGCGTTCATGGGAGGCGGCGGCGGGTGCATGCTGGGGTTGTAACCGATCCGGTCCTCAAGTCCGCGGGAAGTCTGCTACCTTTATGCGCGAGCCAACCCCGTGCAAGTCCCGGTGCACTTCAAGCGCACTTCAAGCGCACTTCAAGCCTACACAAGCCCAAGCTGTCCCATGAACGCCATTCCCCCCTTCCACTTGGCCTTTCCCGTACACGACCTGGCCGAAGCGCGGCGCTTTTACGGCGGCCTCTTGGGTTGCAGTGAAGGCCGCAGCTCGCCCGAGTGGATCGACTTCAATTTCTATGGCCACCAGATCGTGGCCCACCTGTCGCCACAGTCCTGCGGGGATGCCGCGCGCAACGCAGTGGATGGGCATGGTGTGCCGGTTCGGCACTTCGGTGCGGTGCTGCCCATGGCGGATTGGGAGGCCCTGGCCGAGCGCCTGCGCGCGGCCGGCACCCGCTTTGTGATCGAGCCCTACATCCGCTTCAAAGGCGAGGTGGGCGAGCAAGCCACCATGTTCTTCCTGGATCCTTCGGGCAACGCCATCGAGTTCAAGGCCTTCGCCGATATTGGGCAGCTGTTTGCCCACTAGGCGGGCCGATCGATGCCCAGCCCCTCGCGCGGTGCTGCACCTGCCCTCCAGCCGTCATCGGCCCCCGCGATGTCCTCAGAAGCACCGCTACCCTTGACGGTTCAGCTGGGCTATGGGCTCGAGGCCGCCACGGCGCGCCAGTCTGGCGCCGAGCTGCGCAACGCTTTGTTTGAACTGCTGCACGCGCTGGAAAGCAGCGGCTCCATCAAGGCAGCTGCCGCGGCCCTGGGCCAGTCCTACCGGCATGTGTGGGGCAGCCTGCGGCATTGGGAGTCGGTACTCGGGCAAGAGCTCATCCTGTGGCGCAAAGGGCGCCGCGCCACGCTCACCGATTACGCGCAGCGTCTGATCTTTGCCGAGCGCCAAGCCCGGGTGCGCATGACGCCGCACCTGGAAGCCCTGCGTGCCGAGCTCGGGCAGGTGTTGCGAGAAGCGGCAGACAGCCGGCTGCCGTTTCTCAGCGTAGCGGCCAGCCACGACCTGGGCATGGGTCGGCTTCAGGAGCTGGCCACGGGTCAAGGCCTGTTGCACATGAAGCTGCGCTTCACTGGCAGCGAGCAGGCGCTGCGCGACCTCAACGAAGGCGTGTGTGAAGTCGCAGGCTTTCACGTGCCCAGGCTGAGCGAGGCCTCGGCCGTGTTCAAGTCCGCACTGGGCCCGCACCTGCGGCCCGGGCAGCACAAGCTCATCAGCTCGCACCGGCGGGTCTTGGGCTGGATGACACGGCGCGAACAGCGGCCGGCCGGTGCTGCGGCCATGCCCATCGATGGATGGGCGCTGTTGCGGGCACCGGGCACGCGCTTGGTGAACCGCCAGCCGGGCTCGGGCACGCGGCTGCTGCTGGACCATCTGTTGAACGAGCGGGGCCTGGCGCCCGAGCCGATCGACGGTTACCTCAGCCGCATCGAACACACGCATGTAGCCGTAGCGGCCATGGTGGCCGGTGGCTCGGCCGATATCGGCTTGGGCATGCAGGCGGTTGCGCAGCACTTCGGCCTGCAGTTCGAACCCCTGGTCGAAGAGGACTACTACCTGGTGTGTCTGAAGGAACGCCTCGATGCCGAGCCGGTCCGGCGGCTGCGCCAGCTCTTGGCAGAGGCCGCCTGGAGCCAAGCGCTGGAGGGCTTGCCCGGCTGCGCGGCGCAGCGCCCGGGGGAGGTCTTGTCGCTGGTCCAGGCCTTGCCCTGGTGGCCCTTCAAACGCCCGCGCGCGGGCGCGGCATAACGAAGAACAGCGCCACGGCCACCCCCACGAACAAGCCGGCGAGCACCGCCGACACCGTGTGGGCATCCAACATCACCCGGGCCCACATGGTGGCCGCGGTGATGGGCAGCAGCAGCCAAGCCCAGCGCCAACCGTAGCGGCGGCACACGAACCAAGCCGCTGCCGAGGCCAGTGAGCTGTGGCCTGAGGGCATGTTGTGTCGGCTATCCAGGTCTTGTGGCCGCTGGCCCAAGCGAGTGCCGCCCACCACCCAATCGTTGAGCAAGCGTTTGGGAATGTGGGTGGCTGCGGTCCCCACCACCGTCACCACGGTCAATTGGGCCAAGCCCACCAGGTCTCGCTTGATCAGGGGCAGGGCCGCGGCGGCCACCGTGTTGATGTGGCGCAGCGTGTCTTCCACCAGCACCACCCTGGGATCGTCTTGGCCACCCCGGGGCTGCGGGTAGTCCAGCGCGTGGTCGCTGGGGTACAGGGCACAGGCCAATGCCAGGGCCACAGCCAGCCAAGCCACGGCACGCCACACCAGGTTCAGCCGGCGGTGCGCGCGCAGGGAATCCCACAGCGCCGCACGGAAGCGCGGCCAGCGGCCTTCGGTGCTGTGCAGGCTATCGGGGCTCATGCTGGAAAACATCCTGGTCGGCTCGGTATGCGCCGCTGCGCAGGCCCAAGGCCCCCATCACCGT
>RGEP01000257.1 GCA_009918225.1 Betaproteobacteria bacterium
CTTGGCCGCGCGCTTGCGCAGTGGGGGTGTGGTGATGGCCTTTCGCCACGCACTGGCCCCTGGCACCTTTGACCCGCCTGGCTTCGTGCTGGAGTCCTGCCCAACCCAACGCAACCTCAACGATGAAGGCCGAGCCCAGGCCGAACGCATCGGCGCGTGGTTTCGTTCCCAGGGCTTGGCGCCTGCACAGGTTCGCAGCAGCCCCTGGTGCCGCTGCCTGGACACGGCGCGCCTGGCGTTCGGATCAGGCGCCGTCACCCCTTGGGCGGCTTTGGGCTCTCCGCTGGGCACGGCTGAACAGGCCTACCCCGAACACCAGGCCTTGCTGCGCAAGGCCGCGGCGCAGCGCCGCGCGCTGGGTGGCTTTGAGGTTTGGGTCACGCACCTGTTCGTGTTGCAGGACTTGGTAGGCCAATCGCTAGGGTCGGCCGAAGCCCTTTTGCTTCGAGGCGACCCGCGCGCCCCAGACAGCCGAACGGCCATGCAGGTGCTGGGCCACTGGCGCTTGCCCGCGGGGTGAAGCGGGGCGGTTCGGGCTGCTGCCGGCTTGTGCGCGGGGTGGCGGTCAGAACACCTGCCTCCCGCGCTCAAGCGTACTGCAGCTCTCGCACCTTGCCGGAGAACACCCGGTAGCTGAAGATGGTGTAGCCCACGATGGCCGGTACGGTGAACGAACAGCCCACGGCAATCACCGCCAGGGAAGAGGTGGCGCTGGCCGCCTCCCACACCGTCAATCGATCGATCACGACGTAAGGAAACAAGCTGTAGGCCAAGCCCACCGCACCAAATAGAAAAACCGAAACCACGGCCACAAAAGGCACCCAGCACAGGTGCGCCAACACCAGCCTGGAGTTCAATACCGCGCGCGCCACCACCAGTGCCGCCAAAGTCGCCAAGGGAATGGGCAACAGCGCGATGAACTCGGGCATGCTGAACCAACGGTTTCGCACCGTCTCGCTGACCACCGGCGTGGCCAGAGACACCAAGCCCATGCCCAGGACCAAGGGCGGCCACGCCCACTTGGCCCAACGCACGGCCAGGGCTTGCAACTCGCCTTCGGTTTTCATCACCAGCCAGCACGCACCCAGCAAGACATAGGCAGCGGGCAACAACAGCGCAATGGCAGCGGCAAACACCAGGGCCAAATCGGCCTGCGAGAAGCCGGTGATGTAACGCCCGAGCATCCAGCCCTGGGACAGTGCCGCCAAACCACTGCCGGCCCAAAAAGCGAAGTTCCACAAGGGCTTCCACTGGTCTTGCGCCTTGACGCGAAAGTCAAAGGCCACACCGCGCAAGACCAAGCCCACCAACATCAGGGCCACGGGCAGGTACAAGGCGGTCAGCACCAGGCCGTGCGCCTTTGGAAAGGCAATCAGCAATATGCCCACGCCCAGCACCAACCAGGTTTCGTTGGCATCCCAAAAGGGCCCAATGCTGGCGATCATGGTGTCCCGTTGGTCGGGTGTGGCACGGTGCAAGAGCAGGCCCACACCCAGGTCATATCCGTCAAGCACCACATAGGCCAACATGGCCACGCCCATCAACGCCAAGAACACCACAGGCAGGGCTGTGGCCCAATCGATGCTGCTCATGCGCCTGCCCCCGGCTGTGCGGGCTTGAATCCACCTGACGCCCCAGCGTGGGCGTCCGCAGCAGGGTCATGGCCCTCGGGCATGGGGACCGGCTTTTCCGCCATGTGCTTGACCACGCTCACATAGGCCATCAGCAGCGCGGCATACACGGTCAGGTACAGGGCCAGCGTCAAGGCGATGTGGGCGCCGGGAACGGTGGAGGCCACCTCATCCACACGCAGCAGCCCCTGCACGATCCAAGGCTGGCGACCCACTTCCGTCACATACCAACCGGCCACCGTGGCCGTCCAACCGCTGAAGGCCATGAGCGACAGGCCCAACAGCACCGGACGGGGCAAGGCGGTGGAGTTCCAGCGCCGGCGCTTGAGCAGCCACAGGCCACCCCAGCTGGCCAGGAGCATCGCCATCCCGGTGCCCACCATGATGCGGAAGGCCCAAAACACCGGGGCCACTGGCGGGTGCTCGCCCTTGAAGTCATTGAGGCCCTTGATTTCGCCGTCGAGCTCATGGGTGAGGATCCACGACGCTCCGTTGGGTATCGCCAAGGCGTAATCGTTTCGGCGTTCCGACTGATTGGGCACCGCAAAGAGCAGCAGCGGCGCACCGCGCTGGGTTTCCCACACGCCTTCCATCGCGGCCACCTTGGCCGGCTGTTGCTTCAAGGTGTTCAGCCCGTGCAGATCACCCGCCAGAATCTGCAGTGGAATCAGCACGGCGCCCACGGTCAATCCAAAGCGCAGGGCGCGCGGCGTGCTGGCGTTGGCCTTGCCCTTGAACAGCTGCCACGCGCTGACCCCGGCCACCAGAAAAGCCATGGTCAAACCGCTGGCCAGCAGCATGTGGACCAAGCGGTAAGGGAAGCTGGGGTTGAACACGACTTCGAACCAGTTGGTCACGAAGAACTCGCCGCCGATGATTTCCACACCGGCCGGCGTGTGCATCCACGAGTTCAAGGCCAGGATCCAGAAGGCGCTCATCGTGGTGCCAAAGGCGACCAGAGCGGTGGCCACCAGGTGCACCCGCTCCGACACCTTGCCGTGGCCGAACAGCATGATGCCCAGGAAGGTGGCCTCCAGGAAGAAGGCGGTGAGGACCTCGTAGCCCAGCAAGGGGCCGGCTACATTGCCCACCCGCTCCATGAAGCCCGGCCAGTTGGTGCCGAACTGAAAGCTCATCACGATGCCGCTGACCACGCCCAGGGCAAAGCTCAGGGCAAACACCTTGGTCCAAAAGCGGTAGGCCATCAACCATCCGTTGTCACCTGTCTTCAGCCAGCGCAGGCGGAAGAACAACAGCGCCCAACCCAGGGCGATGGTGATGGTGGGGAACAGAATGTGAAAGGTGATGTTGGCGGCAAACTGAATGCGGGCCAGAACG
>RGEP01000258.1 GCA_009918225.1 Betaproteobacteria bacterium
GCCTGGCTCATCAGGCGGGCCTGCAGGCCGGGCAGGGAGTCGCCCATTTCACCTTCGAGTTCAGCCTTGGGCGTGAGCGCGGCCACGGAGTCGATGATGACCAGGTCGACGGCGCCCGAGCGCACCAGCGAGTCGACGATTTCCAGGGCTTGCTCCCCGGTGTCGGGTTGGCTGATCAGCAGGTCTTGCAGGTTGACACCGAGCTTTTGGGCGTACTGCACGTCCAGCGCGTGTTCGGCGTCGATGAAGGCGCAGGTGCCGCCTATGGCCTGCATTTGGGCCACCACCTGCAGGGTGAGGGTGGTTTTGCCGGAGGATTCCGGCCCGTAGATTTCAATCACCCGGCCGCGCGGCAGGCCGCCCACACCCAAGGCGATGTCCAACCCGAGTGAGCCGGTGGAGACCACCTGGATGTCTTCGACGGCTTCGCCTTCGCCCAAGCGCATGATGGAGCCCTTGCCGAACTGCTTTTCAATTTGTGCCAGGGCGGCGGCCAGGGCTTTGGCTTTTTCGGTGTTCAGGGCTTTGACGGGTGCATCCATGGAAATCTCCGGTTCGATTGAAGGGTGGCGGACAGGGCCTGCGCCCTGGGCATGGTGAGAAGTTTGCGGGTACTCAGGCTCATGGCGTGAGCCTGTCAAGGCAAGGAAAACACACGCTGGGCGGCGAATTTGGGCTGCCGGGCGAGGGGCGAACTCCACTCCATGGACTGGATATTCGTACAGTATAGCCGGACCGTCAATCCTGCCCAAGGGGGTGGCGCGAAAGGGGGCTTCCCCCTGGAACACCCGCAAGGGGCACCCCCTGGGGCGTCCCTAAAATCAGTCGCACAAGACAGACCGCCACCCAGCGGCACCGACGGTTCAAGTCCGAGCGAGGAGACAGCCCCATGCGCATCCTGATAGCCGAAGACGACCAGGTTCTGGCCGATGGCCTGCTGCGCACGCTGCGGGGCAATGGCTACGCGGTGGACCATGTGGCCAGCGGCTCAGAGGCCGATGCGGCCCTGTCGACGCAGGAATTCGACCTGTTGATCCTCGACCTGGGCCTGCCCCGGCTGCATGGCTTTGAGGTCATCAAGAAGATGCGCGGTCGGGGCAGCGCCACCCCAGTGCTGATCCTCACGGCTGCCGACAGCGTGGAGCAGCGCGTCAAGGGGCTGGACCTGGGGGCTGACGACTACATGGCCAAGCCCTTTTCCCTGCAGGAGCTGGAGGCGCGGGTGCGCGCCCTGGCGCGCCGCGGCATGGGCGTGGCCAGCAGCGTGATCAAGCATGGGCCCCTGACCTTTGACACCACCGGGCGGGTGGCCTACATCAACGACGCCATGGTGGAGCTCAGCGCCCGCGAACTGGGCCTGTTGGAAGTGCTGCTGCAGCGGGCCGGTCGGCTGGTCAGCAAGGACCAGTTGGTGGAGCGTCTGTGTGAATGGGGTGACGAGGTGAGCAACAACGCCATCGAGGTCTATATCCACCGCCTGCGCAAGAAGATTGAGCAGGGGCCCATCCGCATCGCCACCGTACGCGGCCTGGGTTATTGCCTGGAGAAGATCCCTGGCTGAGCCCACCGCGCCGAGCGCCCGCCGCCGCGGCTCCCAGCGCTCGCTGTTCGGCGAGCTGCTGGACTGGATGTTGGTGCCGCTGCTGCTGCTGTGGCCGATGAGCGTTGCGCTGACCTGGCTGATTTCCCAGAACATCGCCAACAAGCCGCACGACCGGGAGTTGGAGTACCTGGTGCAGGCGCTGGCCCGCGAGGTGGTGCGCCTGCCCGAGGGCCACGGACCGCCCCGTGTGGGGCTGCGGTTTCCGGCCGAGGCGCTCTTGGCCGGCCAAACCGATGGCCACCGGCAGATCCAAGTGCTGGGCCTACAGGGCGAACTGGTGGTGGGCGACCCCGCCCTGCCCTTGCCCCCCCGTGAACTGTCGGCGCTCGACCCGGTGTTCAAGGGCACCGTCAACGACCGCATCTTGTTGGCCGATGTGGAGGTGGACGAGGTGCCGATGCGGGTGGCGTGGATGTGGCTGCCCGAGCGCATGGAGCGCGCAGGCGAGCAGGCGCCGCTGGTTCAGGTGGCCGAATCCCTGGGCGAGCGCAGCCTCTTGGCCACGGAGGTGCTCAAGGGGGTGCTGTTGCCCCAGTACGCCATCCTGCCCCTGGCCGTGCTGTTGGTGTGGATGGCCATGAGCCGAGGCCTGGCCCCCTTGGAGGCACTGCAGCGGCGCATCCGCGCGCGGCGCAGCCAAGACCTCTCGCCCATCGACGAGCGCGACGCGCCAGAAGAGGTGGCGCCTTTGGTGAGCGCCATCAACGACCTGCTGTCGCGCCTGGAGCAGTCGGTGGCCACCCAAAAGCGCTTTCTGGCGGATGCGGCCCACCAGCTCAAAACCCCTTTGGCGGGCTTGCGCATGCAGGCTGAACTGGCGCAGCGCGAGATGTTGCACGGCGCAGACCCTGAGCAGGCCCGGCGCAGCCTGCAGCAGATGTCGCGCGCTTCGCAGAACGCCACGCGCATGGTCAACCAGCTCTTGGCCATGGCGCGGGCTGAAGACCCTGAGCAGGCGCTGCGGCGCCAGCGCGTGGACCTGCAGGCCATCGCCTTGGAGACGGTGGAGGACTTCGTTCAGCGCGCCCTGGACCTGCGCATCGACCTGGGCTATGAGCCGCCCCCGCCACCGCCGCACGGGCGTGCGCCCCTGGAGCTGATGGGCCAGCCGGTGCTGATCCGGGAGCTGCTGCGCAACCTGGTGGACAACGCCCTGGCCTACACCCCGGCCGGCGGGACGGTTACGGTGCGTTTGCTCAACGACCACTATGGTCGGGTCATGGTGGTTCAGGTGGAGGACACCGGCGTTGGCATTGCCGAGGCCGAGCGTGAACTGGTCTTCCAACCCTTCTACCGCGCCCTGGGCACCGAGGTCGATGGCTCGGGGTTGGGGCTGG
>RGEP01000259.1 GCA_009918225.1 Betaproteobacteria bacterium
GCGACGAAGAGCTCACCATCAACTTCGCGCCGCTGACCCAGCATCAAGACCGTGCGGCCATCATCGTGACCGAGCCGCTGACCACCAATGAAAACTGGGTGCCGCTCAAGAGTGGGGAACTCGCCGTGTTTGTTGACGGTCGAAGACACCCAGCATGAGCCCCCCAACAGCCCCGGCTTCTTCTGCGCCACCCCCAGCAGCCCTGCGCCTGTCGGGCGTTCGCTACACCTATCCCGGCGCTGAACAAGCCACCGTGCAGCTGGAAGAGCTGTCGATGCAACGGGGCGAGCGCTTGATGCTGCGTGGGCCCAGCGGTTGTGGCAAGAGCACGCTCTTGTCCCTGGCCGCCGGCGTGCTGCTGGCACAAGAAGGCTCGGTCGAGCTGATGGGGCGTAGCTGGACCGAGCTCAGCCCTGCAGCGCGCGACGCCCACCGCGTCGACCATGTGGGCTACATCTTTCAGCAATTCAACCTGTTGCCCTACCTGGGCGTGTTGGACAACGTGCTGCTGCCCTGCGGCTTTTCGAGCCGGCGGCGGCAACGCGCGCTGGCCTCACACGGGCGTGCACAGCGGGCTGCATCCGCGCTCCTGGACGCCTTGGAGTTGCCGACTTCTGCGCACCACCGTCCCGCGGCCGAGCTCTCGGTGGGGCAACAGCAACGCGTGGCCGCTGCGCGCGCCCTCATTGGAGCACCCGATATCGTGATCGCCGATGAGCCGACCTCGGCACTGGACGAGGACCGGCGCGTGGCCTTCATGGAGCTGCTGGGCCAACAATGTGCGCTGGCCGGATCGGCCCTGCTCTTCGTCACCCATGACGCACGGTTGGCCGAGCACTTCGACCGCGTGGTGGACCTGCCGGCCCTCAACCAGGCTCCGGTTTCGGTCGCTGCGGCCCGCCCCGTTGCGACGGTGAACCGAAAGGGCCACTGAGACCATGCGCAGCCTTCTGACCCTGGCCTGGGCGAGCGCGTGGCACCGGCGCTTTGCGCTGTCCCTGGTCGTACTGTCGCTCGCCTTGTCGACATTCTTGCTGCTGACGGTTGAACGCGTTCGGCATGATGTGCGCGACAACTTCTCCAATGCCGTTTCGGGAACCGACCTTATCGTGGGGGCGCGAAGCGGCGCCGTCCAGCTGCTGCTCTACTCGGTGTTCCGGATCGGACAGCCCACGCAGACCATCGAGTACCGCACGGTGCAGGCGCTGCAGAAGGACCCAGCCGTCAAGTGGGTCCTGCCCATCTCCCTGGGCGACACCCACCGCGGCTATCCGGTGGTGGCCACCACGCCTGCTTACTTCGAATACTTTCGCTACGGCCCGCGGCGCGCGCTGGTGATGCGTGAGGGACAACGCTTCGAAGGCGTGTTTGAAGCCGTGCTGGGCGCCGAAGTGGCCCAACGGTTGGGCTACACGCTGGGCCAGCAGGTCGTGCTGCGGCATGGCAGTGGCGCCCTGGACAACGCCGATCACGACGACATGCCCTTTACCGTGGTGGGCATCCTGGAACGCACCGGCACACCGGTGGACCGATCGGTGCACATCCGCCTCGAGGGCATGCAAGCCCTGCACGTTGATTGGTTGGCGGGCATGCCGCTGCCCGGTGCCAAGCGCACCACGGCCCAGGAGGCCCAAGCCCTGGACCTCAGCCCTCGCAGCGTCACCGCTGTGCTGGTGGGCTTGAAAGCCCGGGGGGCCGTCTTTGCGGCGCAGCGCCGCATCAATGCCTTTGAGGCCGAGCCCCTGATGGCCGTGCTGCCGGGTGTGACGCTGGACGAACTCTGGAGCGCGGTGGCGCAAGCCGAACAGGCACTCACGCTCATGAGCGCCTTGGTGGGGCTCGTCAGCTTGGCCGGTCTCATGGCCGTGGTGATGACGGCCTTGGAGCAGCGCCGGCGGGAACTGGCGGTCTTGCGGTCGGTCGGCGCCGGGCCACGGCGGGTGTTCCTGCTGCTGCTGATCGAGGGGCTGTGGGTCAGCCTGTCGGGCGCTGCCCTGGGGACCCTGGCCTGGGCGGCTGTCCTGTGGGGTGCCGCGCCCTGGGTTCAGGCCGAGTACGGCATCATCCTCACCTCCGGCCTGCCGCGTGTGCATGAGGCCAGCTTGGTGGCCGCCGTGGTGGTGGCTGGCGTGCTGGCCAGCCTGTGGCCCGGTTGGCGCGCCTACCGCTTGAGCCTGTCCGATGGCCTGGCCCCGCGCGGCGCGTGAGGCTGCACCAGCCTTCCCCATGACCTTGTTGTTGACGGATGCACCCCCTTCGATGAGCCCTCACCCGCGTCTCCCCTCACCCTTGGCCTCTCAGCCCGCTGCACAAGCGTCCGGGCCGTCGAAGCCGCCAGCTCTGCCCTTGTCAGCGTCAGCGCCCGCAGCCCCTAAGGCTCCCGGCCGCAGGCCCATCTTGATGGCCCTGACGGCCTCGGCGCTTGTCCTTGTGGGCAGCGCGTGGCTGAGCGCTCCAACGGCCTGGGCCCAAAGCACCGCTGCCCGTGCGCCCAACACCGCGCGCACCCTCACCTGGGAAGAGTTGGTGCCCAAGGACTGGGACCCGATGGCCCTGTTTCGCGACAAGCCCACGGCCCTGATTCGAGAAGGCAGCGCCGCGGAGCGCGAGCTCATGCGTGAGATGCGCGAGGTGTGGGACAAGGCCCCCACACGCGCCGAGCTCAAGGGTCAGCGGGTGCGCCTGCCGGGCTATGTGGTGCCGCTGGACATGGTGGGCGACAAGCTGCAAGACTTCTTGCTCGTACCCTACTTCGGAGCCTGTGTGCACAGCCCCCCTCCACCAGCCAACCAGATCGTGCACATCACACTCAAGCGGCCCCAGGCGCTGCGCACCATGGATGTGGTGTGGGTCACCGGCTTGATGGACATCGAGCGACAAGACACCGGTATGGGTGTCAGCGGCTATGCC
>RGEP01000260.1 GCA_009918225.1 Betaproteobacteria bacterium
CCTATAATGCGGCGCACTTTCCCACCCCTGTCTGTGAATACGCCCTCCACCGCCGAGATTGATTGCGCCGCCTGGCTGGACGAGCAGATGGTGCAGGTGGACGAGGTGATCCGCCAGCAGCTGCATTCGGATGTGGCCCTGGTCCAACAGATCGGTCACTACATTGTGGGATCGGGCGGCAAACGGGTGCGGCCGCGCCTGCTGCTGATGGTGGCAGCCGCCTTGGGCCACCAAGGCCCGCGCGCCCATACCTTGGCCGCAGTCGTGGAGTTCATCCACACCGCCACTTTGCTCCACGACGACGTCGTGGATGAGAGCGACCTGCGACGCGGGCGGCAAACCGCCAACGCCATGTTCGGCAATGCGGCGGCCGTGCTGGTGGGCGACTTCCTGTACTCCCGCGCCTTCCAGATGATGGTGTCGGTGCAGTCCATGCCCGTGCTGGATATTCTGGCCAACGCCACGAATGTGATCGCTGAAGGCGAGGTGCTGCAGTTGATGAACATGCACGACCCCGACCTGGCGGTTGAGGACTACCTGAAGGTGATCCGCTACAAGACCGCCAAACTGTTTGAGGCGTCCGCTGAACTGGGCGCGGTGTTGGCGGGTGCGCCGGCACCCCAGCGCGCTCGCTGCGCCGAGCTGGGGCGGCACCTGGGCACCACCTTCCAGCTGATGGACGACTTGCTGGACTATGACGGCCAGACTGAAGCGCTGGGCAAGAACGTGGGAGACGACCTGCGCGAGGGCAAGCCCACCCTGCCCCTGCTGCTGGCCATGCAAAGGGGCAGCGAGGCCGAGCGTGCCCTGGTGCGCCGAGCGATTCAACAAGGCGAAGTCGACCGGCTGCCCGACGTGGTGGCCGTGGTGCGCAACACCCAGGCCCTGGACGGCACCCGACTGGCGGCGCAGGGCGAAGCGGATTTGGCGCTGGCCTCGCTCGAAGCACTGCCACCCTCCCCGTGGCGCGATGAACTGGCGCGGCTGGCCCGCTGGTCAACGCAGCGCTCCAACTGAACAGCAGCGAGCGGCGGGGTTTGAGCATGTGGATGGGCAGAGGGCGGCTTTGGATCCTCGGCCTGTTGTTGGCCCTGCCGGGCCTGGCCTGGGCCGCGGCCGGCACCGTGCAGGTTGTCTTGGGCCAGGCGCGCATCATCCAGTCCACGGGCCAGGAACGGGCGGCCATCAAGGGTGATCAGGTCTACACCGGCGACACCATCACCACCGGTGCTTCGGGCCAAGTGCAGCTGCGCATGATCGACGACGCCCGGATGTGGGTGCGGCCGAATTCGCGCTTGCTGATCGAGCAGTACCCCGCCGATGCCGCCGCCGCGCAGGAGCCCCGCGCGCAAACGGCAACACGCCTGATTGAAGGCGGCCTGCGTGCCGCCACCGGGGCCATCGGGCAGCGCTCGCCCGACAAGGTCCGCTTGAGCACGCCCAACGCGGTGATCGGCATCCGAGGCACCGAGCTGGAGCTGGTGTTCTTCCCCGACCGCCTGGCCGAGGCCTTGCAGACGCCGGCGGGCACCTACCACCGCGTCTACGAGGGGCGAACCCGCCTGACCACGCCGGGCTCGGTCGCGCTTGATGTGTTGGCCGGGCAAGCGGTGTTCGTCAGCCTCAAGCCTGGAGAGGCCCCACGGGTGCTGCCGCAAATCCCGCCCTTCCTTAACCTGCCTGATGGGCCGGTGGGCAACCCACCAGCCCGCGAGGCGACCCAGGCTGCCGCTGCGCGGAGCCTGAAGATCGGCCTGCGCATGGCGTCGCCGACGGCCGACGGTGCGGTGGTGGTGTCCAGTGCCGGTGCGCCGGTCGAGCCGGTGCAAACCTCGGCCATGGCACGTGAGGGCGAGCCCGCCCGCCTCAGCCTGTCCTATGCCCCGCCGCCCAACTCGCGTCAGCGGCGCGCCCCAGAGCCTCCCGTGACCTTGACCCTGGACATCAGTGTCAAGCTGCAAGACGGTCAGGCCCAGGTGCAGGTGCAGGATGCGCTGCGTGGGGGTTCCTTGAGCCTGACCATGCCTTTGGGCACGTGGACGGACATCAGCGGCCGGGCCTCTTGGCTCTCGGGCGGCCGCCAAACCATTGCCTCCAGCAGCGCCCGGGCCGAATCGGCTCAGGTGCTGATCCGCGTCGACGCCGGGCCCTGATATGGCGCGTGCCCTGCTCGCCTGCAGCCTGGTGTTGGTGCTGGCGGGGCATGCCCTGCAGGCCTGGACCCTGCCCGGGCTGCAGCGGCTGGAATGGTGGTTGTACGACGCCCGCATCGCCGCCAGTGCACCTTCGGTGGCCGAGGGCCAGGCCGATGAGCGCCTGACCATCGTGGACATCGACGAGGCCAGCCTGCGTGAGCCTGAGCAGGGCGGCGAGGGGCGTTGGCCCTGGCCGCGCGACCGCATCGCCGCCCTGGTGCGGGCCTTGTTCGAAGAACAGGGGGCCGCCGTGGTGGGCCTGGACATCATCCTGGCTGGGCGGCATGAACAGGACCAGCAGTTGGTACAGGCCATGGGGCTGGGTCCGGTCGTCGTGGGGGACGCCTTTCATACCGGCGGCGGGTCCTCCGGAGAAGCGCCGCCCGGCTTAGACCCGCAGGTCTGGAAAGCCCTGCAGCTGCGGGTTCGCAGCTATGAGCAGGTCATCGGCGTGGTGCCCGACTTGCGCCGCGCGGCAGCCGGCAGCGGGCATGTGCAGGCCCTGCGAGACGCAGACGGTGTCACACGGCGTGTGCCCTTGGTGGTGGAGCATGAACAGCGCTGGCACCCTGCCCTGTCGCTGTCGGTGCTGCGGGCCTTGTCGGATGCGCCCGAACCCACGCCGGTGTGGGCGGCCTACGGTGGCCAGCGCCGTGTGGAGGCGCTGGAGGTGGCCGGGCTGCAGATGCCGGTGGATGAGGCTTTGCAGGCCTTG
>RGEP01000027.1 GCA_009918225.1 Betaproteobacteria bacterium
GAAGCTGCGCGCGGCCTGCAGCACGGTGTACATGTCGGCCACCTTGCCCTGAATCAGCTGGAACTCGCCAATGCTCTGGCCGAACTGCTTGCGGTCGTGGATGTAGGGCACCACGTTGTCCATCACGGCTTGCATGATGCCGATGGGGCCGGCGGCCAGCACGGCCCGCTCGTAATCGAGCCCGCTCATGAGCACCTTGGCGCCATTGTTCAAGCCGCCCAGGATGTGCTCGGCCGGCACCTCCACGTTCTGAAAGACGAGCTCGCCGGTGTGTGAGCCGCGCATGCCCAGCTTGTCGAGCTTTTGCGCGATCGAAAAACCCTTCATGCCTTTTTCAATCAAAAAGGCGGTCACGCCACGCGCCCCCAGCTCGGGCTCGGTCTTGGCATAGACCACGAGCGTGTCGGCGTCGGGCCCATTGGTGATCCACATCTTCGAGCCGTTGAGCACGTAGTAGCCGCCCTTGTCTTCGGCCCGCAGCTTCATGCTGATCACATCGGAGCCCGCGCCCGGCTCGCTCATGGCCAAGGCACCCACATGCTCGCCGCTGATCAGCTTGGGCAGGTATTTGCGGCGCTGCTCTTCGCTGCCGTTGCGCTTGATTTGGTTCACGCACAGATTGGAGTGCGCACCGTAGCTCAGGCCGACGCTGGCGCTGGCCCGGCTGATCTCTTCCATCGCCACCATATGGGCCAGGTAGCCCATGCCGGCCCCGCCGTACTCCTCACCCACGGTGATGCCCAGCACGCCCAACTCGCCCATCTTGCGCCAAAGGTCCATGGGGAACTGGTCGCTGCGGTCAATCTCGGCCGCACGCGGGGCGATCTCGGCATCGGAAAAGTCACGCACAGCGTCGCGCAAGGCATCGATGTCAGCGCCGAGTTGGAAGTTCAGGCCGGGCAGGTTCATGGGCACTCCGAATCGGATGGTCGTGGCTTACGTTTACGTAAACGTCAATTCTAGGCAGGGGTGACGGATGGTCTTCACGCCTCCACGGCCGCTTTGCTGCGCAGGCGCCGCGTTGGCGTGCGGGGCGCGCTGCGGCGTGCAGCCGTGGCCAGCAGGTCTCGGCAGCGGGCTTCGTGTTGCACGATCTCGGCCAAGGTCACCTCCAGATCGTCCCGCTGTTGTTCGAGCTGCAGGCGGTGGGCCTGCAGCACGGCCAGAAAGGCCTTGAGCTGCGGCGCGGTGTCGTCGGGGGACTCGTACATGTCCACCAGCTGCTTGATTTCCTGCAGCGTCAAGCCCAGGCGCTTGCCGCGCAGGGTGAGCTTCAATCGGGTGCGGTCGCGGTGGGTGTAGACCCGGTTGCGGCCTTCGCGCCCGGGCGTCAGCAAGCCCACATCCTCGTAAAAGCGTATGGCGCGCGGCGTGATGTCGAACTCCTGTGCGAGCTCGGTGATGGTGTGGGTGGCCGCGGGCGGCGCGGCCTTGCGGCTTGCACTCATGGGTGGCTTGGTTAGACTGACGTTAACGTAAACGTAAATGTAAGGCGAACGCAACCCGATGGCCAACAACAAGGAACACGAACTGCAATACCCGCTGGGCGAGCAGCTGCCGGCCCTGGGAGGCACGCTCGCCGTGGCCGAAGGGGTGAAGTGGGTGCGCATGGGCTTGCCCTTTGCCTTGGACCACATCAACCTGTGGCTGCTGCGCGACCGCCAGCAAAGCCCCGACGGCCAGTGGCGCGAGGGCTGGGCCATCGTGGACTGCGGCATCACCAACGACGCCACACGCAGCGCCTGGGAGCAGGTGTTCAACGATCACCTGGATGGCTTGCCGGTGCTGCGCGTGATCGTCACCCACATGCACCCCGATCACATCGGGCTGGCCCACTGGCTGACCGAGCAGTGGGGCACGCCCGAGCAGCCGTGCCGCCTGTGGATCAGCGGCACCGACTGGAACGCCGCCCGCATGGCCAGCCGCTCCACCATCGGTGGACAAGGTTCGCCAGCGCGGCAACTACTATGGTTCGATGGTGCCGGCGGTGCCCGACCAGTACCGGCGGCTCTTGGACGGTGACGTGCTGCGCATCGGCGACCACGACTGGCGCTGCATCAGCGGCTATGGGCATGCGCCGGAACACATGGCCCTGTACAGCGAGGGCCTGGGCCTGCTGATTTCCGGTGACATGGTGCTGCCGCGCATCAGCACCAACGTGAGCGTGATCGACCTGGAACCCGAGGCCAACCCCTTGGCCCTGTACTTGCAATCCCTGGGCCGCTACGAAGGCTTGGGCGCCGACACCCTGGTACTGCCCTCGCACGGACGGCCGTTCAAGGGGCTGCAGCGGCGCATCGCGCAGCTGCGCGAACACCACCAAGACCGGCTGGCCGACACGCTGCGGCGCTGCGCCCAATCCCCGGCCTGCGCCGCCGACCTGCTCACGGTTCTGTTCAGGCCCAATCTGGACCTGCACCAAACCACCTTCGCCATGGGCGAAGCGGTCGCGCACCTGCACGCCCTGTGGCATCGGGGCGAGTTGCTTCGCACAAAAGGCGCCGACGGGGTGTGGCGGTTTTCGCCGGCCTCAGGCGGGTAGGCAGACGGGTGTTTGGTCCTGCGGCCAAGCCGCAGGGTGCCGACTCCAGCGCCTAAGCCGCTGCACCGCCTTTGGCCACATAGCCATACCGGCGGTTGGTGCGCGCGCTGGCGCCGGCCAGGTCGTAGTCGTGCTTGGCCTGTGCAACCCGGTCGTCTCCCAGAGCAGCGCGCTCCGAGGCGCCATAGGCGTACAGCCGCGCCGAGTTCTCGCCGAAGATGGCGTTTTTCACCGGACCGTCGGCCGCACCCAAGGGTGCAAAGCCGTGCTTGACCTGCATGGCCTGTGGGATCTCCAGGCGGCGCAGGGCCTCAATCTGCCACTGCGGTGCGCCGGTCCACACCGCATCGGTGCCCCACACCACGTGGTCAGCACCCAGCCCCTGAATGAGCTGGCCCATCATGGCCGCGCACAGCAAAGGCTGGGCGATGGTGCTTTGCGCAAAGATCTGCCCCAGGTCGCCATAGACATTGCGCACACCAAACTTCTGGGGAATCTCGGCCAAGTCGGTCACCCAGTCGATGCGCCCGGTCTGCTCGAACTGGGCCCAGCCCGCATCCTGTGCGCCGGTGTAGCGAAAGCCCGAGTGGTAGACGATGAAGTTCAGCTCGGGCCAATCGCGCGCCGCGCGCCCCACGTCGCGCACATCGGCGTAGGCCAACAGCTGCGGAAAACGTTGGGTCACCGACGGCGGAAACAGGCCTTTGTGCACACACACATTGCGCAGGCTGGGTTTGTCTTTGGAGGCCTTGAGCAGTTTTTCGTAGAAGGGGTAGAGCAGCTTTTCGTCGTCAAGGTGCCAGGGGTGGCGGGCCAGGTGCTTGTTGGTGTTGTCGCCCACGGTGTAGCCCTTGAAGCTGTCGGGCTTGTGCAGGGCCAGGTCCTCGTCCACACGGTCCATCCACCCCGGCAGGCCCGGCATGAAGATGGCATGAGAAAACAAGCGCCGCGCGCCGGCCCGATCGTTGACCTGGGCACGCGCCTGCGCCTTCATGCCGTTGGTGAGGAACCAGTCCCTGGGGTCTTCTGAGCCCGAACCCGAGATCAGCGCCACCTGCGTGTCACTGTCCAGCCAGATTTCCTTGAAGTAGTTGGCGAACTTGAGGTCCTCTAGGGTCTGGGGCTTGCCCGCCAGGGCCGGGTTCCAGCCGGCCTTGCCCACCGCTTCGCGGGAACGCACGAAGCCTTCTAAGCGGGTGTCGTCGCGCAGAAAGTGGGTGTGCATGTCCATGATGAACTGGCCCCGCAGCGAGCGGGCGCGCTCATTGGCCCGTGCGGGGTCGGACGCTTCGGCCAGGCTGGCCTCGTACAGCGGCCCCTGTGCTTGGCCATAGGCCTCGTTCATGGCCACGAAGGCTGCAGCCATGCCAGCCGCGCTTTGAAAGAACGCGCGGCGGCTGAGCCCCTGGTGGCGCGCCAAGCCCTGCCCCAATTCCTGCAGACGGGCGGCCAGCCGGCGCTGGGCCGGGGTTTGTGGCCCCGGAACAAACTCTTCACTGGACACCGGTTGCAGCGGAATGGGCGACCGAAAGCGCAGTTCCTCGGCGGGCATCAGCCGCTCCAGGTCATCCGGGCTCATCATCGCGGGGCCTCCTGTCCTCAATCGCCCAAAGGCACGGCCTGCTTCAAGGGCTCTTGCGCTTGCTCATAAGCCGGCAAGACCGAGCGCACCACCTCCCAAAAGGCAGCGCTGTGGTTCATCTCTCGCAAGTGGGCCAGCTCGTGCACCACCACATAGTCCACCGTGCTCAAGGGAAACTGTATGAGGCGCCAATTGAGCCGCACCGACCCATCGGCCGTGGCACTGCCCCAGCGGGTCTGGGCTGCGCTCAAGGACAAGCGCTTCACGCGCACCCCCAAGCGCTGCGCATACAGCTGGCAGCGCTCCTCGAACAGCCGCTTGGCCTGTCGCTGCCACCAGCTGTGCACCACATCGCGAATGCGTTCGGCTTGGGCATCCGCAGGCAGGCCCAAGCGCAGCACGGGGGTGCTGGCGGCCTTGGGGTCGGCGTCCAGGCCGCCATCAGATGCATCCAGGCAAGCGCCACCCGGTGCGCTCACCCCTGCAGCGTCGAGCTTGAGCTGCACGGGGCGGCCCAAGTAGGGCACACAGGCACCGTCGGCCCAGACGATGCGCGCCGATTGAAGCCGGCGGCTGCGCTCGCCCTGCTCCTGCAGTTTGCGCAGAATCCAGGCGGCCTTCTCCTGCAGCGCAGCTTCTACCTCGCCCAAGCCCACCCAACGGGGCGCGCTCACGCTCAAGCCCTCCGGGCCCACCACGAAACCGATGGTGCGGCGCTTGCCGCGCCGAAAGGCGTAGCGCACCCGCTGGCCGGCCAGCAGCACGTCGCGGCTGGCCTGAGGATGTGACAAGGGTGCGGGCGTGGGTGCCGCTGGTGCGGGAGCGGCCGCAGGGCCGGGCGCCGCAGAGACGGCTGCGCCAGGGCCTTCTTCAAAGCCGAACGCCAGTTGCTCGAACGCCGCCATGAGCGCGGAGTTTAGGGCTTCACGCGGTGCTGCGCCGCACCTTCCGGTGTGGCAAGGGCCTGTGCCCAGGACAGCCGGCGCGCCTCAGCCGTGAGGAGGCAGGGCGCGCGGGGTGTAGGCCTCGGGATCCAAACGCCGCATCTCGGCTTCGATCCAGGTTTCCACCTCGGCCATGAGGCTCTCCGGGTCGCGCCCAGCCGAGGCGATGGGGTGTCCGATGGAGACGTCCACCACACCCGGCCTGAGCCGGAAGGATTTGCGCGGCCAGCACCGTGCAGAGGTCACCGCAATGGGCACCACGTAAGCGCCGGTGACGGTGGCCAGCCGCGCAGCGCCTGACTTGTACACGCCTTGCGAGCCGCGTTCGGTGCGCGTGCCTTCGGGGAACATGATGACCCAAACCCCACGGTCCATGAGGCGGCGGCCCTGCTCCGCCACCTTGTTCCAGGCCTCAGCCCGCTTGCTGCGGTCGATGTGGATCATGTCCAGCCGACCCATGGCCCAACCGAAGAAGGGAACCATCAGCAATTCCTTCTTGAACACATAGGCCAAGGGATGGCTCATCAGTGTGGGAAAGGCAAAGGTCTCCCAGGTGGACTGGTGTTTGGGGCACAAGATCACCGGCGTGAGCGCATCGGGTGCCGGCAAACGCTCCAGGCCTTGAACCCGGTGGCGGACCCCGCAAATCACGCGGGCACCCCAGATGGCCACGCGCAGCCAGCCCATGCAGAACCAGTACAGCGGGTCGCCCCGCACGAAGATGGACATCACCAGAGCCGCCATGGCCCAAGGGATGACCGTCAAGGCCATCCACAAGAAGAAGGCAATCGAGCGCAACAAGCCCATCATGCGGGGCGCAGCAAGGACTCGGCCAGGGCCCCGAGGTCGCGGTGCACGCGGGCACCGGGTACCTGCTGCAGCAAGGCCTGAACCTGCTCGTCATCCAGGGCGGCCGCGCGCCCGGTGCGCACCAGATGCGGCTGGCATCCGGCGGCCACCGCTGCTTTCAGGTCGCGCAGGTTGTCACACACCATGGGCACCTGGGCCAGTTCCAAGCCGTAGCGCTGCGCGATCTGCAGCATCATCCCCGGCAGCGGCTTGCGGCACTCGCATTGCTCCTCGGGGGTGTGGGGGCAGAAGAACACCGCGTCCAGCCGGCCACCGGCGGCAGCCAGGCAGCGGTACATGGCCTGGTGCACCGCATTGAGTGAAGACATGTCAATCAGGCCACGCCCAATGCCGGCCTGGTTGGTGGCCACCACCGCATGCCAGCCGGCATGGTTCAGCCGCGCCACCGCCTCGGGCGCGCCGGCAATCGGCTCCCACTCCTGCGCTTCCTTCACATGGTCTTCGCGGTAGCGGTTGAGCACACCATCCCGGCCCAGGATGATGAGCTTGACTGCATGGTGGGCGATGTGGGGCATGCTCAGGCCGCCAAGCGAGACAAATCGGCCACCTGGTTCATGGCCCCATGCAACTGCTTGAGCAAGGCCAGGCGGTTGCGCCGCAGGGCCTCGTCCTCAGCGTTGACCATCACGCCGTCAAAGAAGGCATCCACCGGCGCCTTGAGCACCGCCAGGGCCTGCAAGGACCCGGTGTAGTCGTGCGCTTCAAACTGCCGCTGGGCAGCGGGCATGGCCGCTTGCAGGGCTGCTGCCAGGGCTTGCTCCGGCGCTTCGCGCAAGAGCTCGGGAGGGCCACCGCCAAGCGGTCGTAGAAGAAGTCCAGAAGGGCTGCCGTGGGGTCGGTGATCAGCTCACCAAAAACCGGGCGCGCCGCGGCGATCAAGTCTGGCAGTTGCAGCGGCAGGTTCTTTTCCGACAGGATGCGGATCACACCCAGGGCGTGGCGGCGCAGGGCAAAGGGGTCTTTGTCGCCGGTGGGGCTTTGGCCGATGCCAAACAAGCCCACAAGGGTCTCGAGCTTGTCGGCCAGGGCCACCACCGTGCCCGTGTGGTTGCGCGGCAAGGCGTCGCCCGCAAAGCGCGGCTTGTAGTGGTCTTCAATGGCGATGGCCACGCCGTCACGCAGGCCTTCATGGCGCGCGTAATAGGCACCCATGATGCCCTGCAGCTCGGGGAACTCGCCCACCATATCGGTCAACAGGTCGGCCTTGGCCAGCAGGGCGGCCTCTTGCACCTTGCTGTCGAGCACCTCGAACTCGTCCTTGGCGTCGACCGTGTACGGCACCGTGGCCATGCGCAACTGGTTGACGATGGCATGGGCCAAGGCGCGCACACGCTCGGTTCGCTGCCCCTGGGTGCCCAGCTTGCCGTGGTAGACCACCTTGTCCAAGCCCGGAATGCGGTCGGCCAGGCGGCGCTTGCGGTCTTGGTCGAAGAAGAACTTGGCGTCTGCCAAGCGCGGGCGCACCACGCGTTCGTTGCCCTGCACCACCTGCGCTGTCGAGCAAGGGGAAGTACTTCTGGTTGGCCTTCATCGTCAAGATGAGGCACTCCTGGGGCACGGCCAGGAACTCGGGCTCGAACTGGCAGGTGAGCACATTCGGGCGCTCGACCAGCGCGGTCACCTCGTCCAGCAGGGCCTCGTCTTCGATGGGCTTCAGGCCCAAGGCAGCCGCCGCTGCGCCCAGCTGGCGCACGATCTCGGCGCGGCGCGCCTCAAAGCGCGGGATCACCGCGCCCTCTTCCATCAACTGTTGCTCGTAGCTGTCAGCGTGGCGCAAATCAATGACCGGCTGGCGCGCCTCAAAGCGATGGCCTCGGGTGCTGCTGCCCGCTGCCAAGCCCAACACCGACACCGCCACCGGGGCTTGGCCGTGCAAGGCCACCAGGCCGTGCGCCGGCCGCACAAAGTTCACGCTGGTCCATCCCGGCTGAACATCCGGGCCGCCCTGCTCCAGCTGGTAGGCCATCACCTTGGGGATGGGCAGGCCAGCCAAGGTCTCGTCCAGGGCCTTCTGCAGGCCCTCGGCCAGGGTGGCGCCTGGCACCACGGTGTCCAAGACCAAGGTTTCGGCTTTGCCTTGGCCCTGGCGCTGCAGGCCCGCGGCGGTTGACGCGTCCAGCCCCATCGAGGCGAGTTTCTTGATCAAAGCCGGGGTGGGCGCACCGGTGGCGTCCAGGCCCACCGAAACGGGCATCAGCTTGGTCTGTTGAGGGCGGTCGGCGGCCTTGGCTGCCACTTGGGTCAGGTGCAGGGCCAGGCGCCGCGGCGTGGCAAAGGGTGTGGCCACGCTGTCAGCGCTGGCCAGTCCGGCTGCACGAAGGCTGCCCACCAAGGCCTCAGCAAACGCCGCGCCGAGCTTCTTCAGGGACTTCGGGGGCAGCTCTTCGACGAACAGTTCGACCAGCAGGTTGGACACCGGTGCATTCGCTTGGGTCATGGTGTTCAAGCCGCCTTCTTTTGTTGCTGCTCGCGTTGTTCGGCCAGCTTGGTCAGGGTTTCCTCAGCCCAGGCCTTGGGCGCCAAGGGGAAGCCCAAGCGCGCGCGGCTGTCGAGGTAGCTGGCGGCCACGCTGCGCGCCAGGTTGCGGATGCGCCCGATGTAGGCCGCCCGCTCGGTCACTGAAATGGCGCCGCGTGCATCCAGCAGGTTGAAGGTGTGCGCGGCCTTGAGCACCTGCTCATAGGCAGGCAGCGCCAGCTGCTGGCCCATCAGGTGCTGGGCATTGCCTTCGTGGGCCGCGAAGGCCTGCAAGAGGAAGTCAACGTTGGAGTGCTCGAAGTTGTAGGTGCTTTGCTCCACCTCGTTTTGGTGGAACACATCGCCATAGGTGATGGTGCCGCCGGCGCCACCGGCCTGCGGGCCGTGTCCCGTGGCATACACCAGGTCGTACACGTTTTCCACGCCTTGCAGGTACATGGCCAGGCGCTCCAGGCCGTAGGTGATCTCGCCGGTGATGGGCCGGCAATCGATGCCGCCCACCTGCTGGAAGTAGGTGAACTGGGTCACCTCCATGCCATTGAGCCACACCTCCCAGCCCAGGCCCCACGCGCCCAAGGTGGGGTTCTCCCAATCGTCTTCCACAAAGCGCACATCGTTGCGCTTGAGATCAAAGCCCAGGGCCTCCAGGGAACCCAGGTAGAGCTCCAAGATGTTGGCCGGTGCCGGCTTGAGCACCACCTGGTACTGGTAGTAGTGCTGCAGGCGGTTGGGGTTCTGGCCATAACGGCCGTCTTTGGGGCGGCGGCTGGGCTGCACATAGGCGGCCTTCCAAGGCTCGGGGCCCAGGGCGCGCAAGAAGGTGGCGGTGTGGCTGGTACCGGCCCCCACCTCCATGTCGTAGGGCTGCAGCAAGGCGCAGCCCTGGCGGTCCCAATAATCCTGCAGCCGAAGGATGATCTGTTGGAAGGTCAGGGTGGTCATGTAGGCTCGGTTTCAGAGCGCCCGCTGGGCGCGGGGCGCAAACGCTCGATTTTAGGTCGGCCGGCTGCGGCGCGCGGCCGCTGCGGCACCCAGCAACAACAGCCCAGCCAGGCCCCACAGGGGCAGCAGCCCAAAGCGGCCCGCCCACTGCGCATAGGGAGTCAGGCCCTCACGGCCCTCGGCCTGGGCTTCCAGCACCCCCCGCACTTGGGGCTCCATCCAGGCACGCACCTGGCCCTGGTGGTCGATCACGGCCGTTGCGCCGGTGTTGGTGGCGCGCAGCATCGGCCGCTGCAGCTCCAGGCTGCGCAGGCGCGAAATGTGCAAATGCTGGTCGATGGCCACCGTGGGGCCGAACCAGGCGATGTTGCTCAGGTTGACCAAGACGGTGGGCGCGCCCTGCGGGTCGTGAAAGCGCCGCGCCAGCTCTTCACCAAAGAGGTCTTCGTAACAAATGTTGGGGGCCAGGCGCTGTCCGGCAAAGGGGTAGGACGGTTGCACGGGCGCGCCGCGGTCAAAGTCGCCCAGGGGCATGTGCATCAGGTCCACAAACCAGCGAAAGCCCCAGGGGATGAACTCGCCGAAGGGCACCAGGTGGTGCTTGTCGTAGCGGTAGCGCGCCTCGGCCGGGCCCTTTTCTCCCGCGGCGGCCCAGGCCACCACGGAGTTGCTGTAGCCCCCCGCTTCGGTGCCCATGGGCAGCCCCAGCAAGGCCGCCCGCTGCCCGCCTGAGCCGGTGAAGGGGTCGGCCAAATCAGACCACACCGAGGCCGGTACGTCCTGCGGCAACAGGGGGACGGCGGTTTCGGGCGCCACCACCAAGGCGCCCTGGGCCTGGTGGAGGTCAGCCCTCAAGGCTTCCAAGAGCCGCTCCAGGCGGGTGGGGTCGAACTTCTCGTCCTGCGCCAGGCCGGTCTGCAGCAGCGAGACGGTGAGGCTGCCGCTGGATTGGGTGAACGCTCGCGGCAGCAAGGCCACCGATGCAGCGGCCGCCAGCACCCAGAGTGCCGGCCACAGGCGCTGCCATGGCCCCCCACGGCGCCTGCCCGCTGGGCCGCCCACACCCGCAGCAGGGCCCGCCGCGCCCAGGGCCGACGAGAACCGTGCACGCTCGTGCCGTGGGCCACCGGCCCCCCAAGCCCAGGCCCAGGCCGCGCCGATCAAGGCCACCCAGGCGCCCAGGCCATACACGCCCACCCAGGGTGCCCAGGCGGCCAAGGGCGAGTCGACCTGGGCGTAGCCCGAGGCAGCCCAGGGAAAACCGGTGAACCATTGGCCGCGCGCCAGTTCCACAGCCAGCCAAGCAGCCGCAAAGGCTGGCAGGTCCCAACGGGCCCGGCCGGTTCGCCATCGCGCCACCAGGCCCATGGCCAGCGCCCAGTACAGCGACAAGGCCGCGCCCAGGGCGGCCACCGAAGCAGCAGCCAAGGCGGCCGGCAACCCCCCGTAGCGGTGCAGGCTGATGAACAACCACCAGGTGGCGGCCACCATCCAAGCGGTGCCGAAGGCCCAGCCACACGCCGCAGCGCGCCATGGCGGCTGCCGCCACACGGTGTGGGCCAACACGGCCGCAGCCAAGGGGCCCCACCACCAGGCCTCGGTGTGCACATGCGCCACCGTGGACATGGCGCCGGCCGCAGCTGAAGCCAACATCCACAAGGGCATCATGCGAGGCTCATGCGCCAGCGGCCCTGGGCTCAGGCGTGGCCGGGCGGGCCAGCCGCCCTGGTGGCCCCTTCGCCGGCTTCAGCACAGGGCAGGCGGGTCACACGGAACCAGCGCACCGCGCCGCCGCGTGCCAGCATCACCACGAAGCGCAGGCCGCCCACATCGACCGACTCGCCGCGGCGCGGCACGCGGCCCAGCTCATGCGCCACCAAGCCGCCGATGGTCTCGAAGCTGTCTTCGGGAAACTCCAGGCCAAAGATGCGGTTGACTTCTGCGATCGGGCCATCGCCGGCCACGCGGTAAGACCCATCGGCCAGCGTGTACACGGCCGATTCGCCATCGGCCACATCGAACTCGTCTTCGATCTCGCCGACGATTTCCTCCAGCACGTCCTCGATGGTCACCAAGCCGGCGGTTTGGCCGAACTCGTCAATCACGATGGCCATGTGGTTGCGGTTGGAGCGGAAGTCACGCAAGAGTTCGGTCAGCGCCTTGCTCTCGGGCACAAACACAGCCGGCCTCAGCAGGGTGCGCAGGTGCAGTTCGGGCGCGCGCTGCAGCTTGATCAGGTCCTTGGCCATGAGGATGCCGATGATGTTGTCGCGCGACGCTTCCACGACCGGGAACCGGGAGTGGGCGGTGCGGATAACGGTTTCGAGCAGTTCCTCATAGGGCTGGGCCAGGTCCAGCACGTCCATGCGCGGCGCGGCGACCATGACGTCGCCGGCGGTCTTGTCCGACAGGCGCAAGACACCCTCCACCATGCGGCGGGTGTCGGGTTCGATAAGGCTGCGGTGCTCGGCATCGGCCAGCGATTCGAGCAGTTCTTCGCGTGAGTCCGGGCCTGGAGAGATGAAATCGACCAGGCGGTCCAGCAGGGTACGGCGGTCAACCGGGGGCGCGGACACGCGCCCAGTAGGGTGGGGTTCTGACACAGCGGGTGTCGGCAGTGAAGGAAGGTGCAGGATACCGCAGCTTGACAGAAGGCGCCCCTTGAACCACAGTCCGGCGCCCCCAACTGCGGGAATTGACCGAAAAGCGCCCACCATGACCCCTACCCTGATACCCGCCACCATCCTCACCGGCTTCCTGGGCTCGGGCAAGACCACCCTGCTCAAGCGGGTGCTGACCGAGGCCCACGGCCAAAAGATCGCCGTGATCGAAAACGAGTTCGGTGAAGAAAACATCGACAACGACATCCTGGTGGCCGACACGAACGAGCAGATCATTCAGATGAGCAACGGCTGCATCTGCTGCACCATTCGTGAGGACCTGCGCGCCACCCTGGCCGACCTGGCCGAAAAGCGCCGCAAGGGTGAGCTGGACTTCGAGCGGGTGGTGATCGAGACCACGGGTGTGGCCGACCCCGGCCCGGTGGCGCAGACCTTTTTCATCGACGACGAGGTGGCCGCCAGCTTCCAACTGGACTCCATCATCACCCTGGTGGACGCCAAACACGCGCAACAGCAGCTCGACACCCGCCAGGAAGCACGCCGCCAGGCCGGCTTTGCCGACCGCATCTTCATCAGCAAGGCCGACCTGGTGACTGCGCAGGACATCGACGTGCTGACGCACCGGCTGCGCCACATGAACCCGCGCGCGCCCATTGAAAGCGCTCATTTCGGCGAGGTGCCGATCGACAAGATCTTCGACCTCAAGGGCTTCAACCTCAACGCCAAACTCGACATCGACCCGGACTTCCTCAAGGCCGATGACCACGGCCACGGGCACGGGCACGGGCACGGACATGACCATGGGCACCACGGCCATGATCACGGCCACGGGCACGACCATGAGCACGGCGAGCACTGCGACCACCCCCACCATCATCACCACGACGACGATGTGAAGTCCTTCGTCTTCCGGGCGGACCGGCCCTTCCATGCCGAACGCCTGGAGGACTTCCTGGGGTCCATCGTGCAGGTGTACGGGCCCAAGATGCTGCGCTACAAGGGTGTGCTGTACATGAAGGGCCATGACCGCAAGGTGATCTTCCAAGGCGTGCACCAGCTCATGGGCAGCGACCTGGGGCCGAAGTGGACCCCGGGTGAAAAGAAGCAGAGCAAGATGGTGTTCATCGGCATCGACCTGCCCCGCGACATCCTGTTGCAGGGTCTGGAGCAGTGCTTGGCTTGAGGCACAGGGGGCGTGATTACAATCCCGCCGCCTTTGGTGCTTCCCGGTTTCGGGGGCTGCGCTAGGGGTAGGACCGGATACGCCGATCGAAGGGTGAGGAAGAGACTCCATGCCCCATGACGGGCCTTCTGTTGAGGCCCGTTGGATGAGGAGACGAAGTTGAGCAAGAGCACGGCCAAGCCGGCCACCTCCA
>RGEP01000261.1 GCA_009918225.1 Betaproteobacteria bacterium
GGGTGTTCCAGGCCTGGCAGTTCGGGCACTGGCCCAACCACTTGGGCGTGGTGCCGCCGCAGTCGCTGCAGGTGTAGAGGGATTTGTCTTTGGCCATGGTGAAAGGGTGACGTGCGAAAAGCTCAGGGGGTGAGCCTTCCGCGACCATCGAATGTGGCAGGCGCAAACCTGCACAGGCTACCAGTTGAGCTGCTCCACCTGCAGCCCCATGGCTTGGGCCACCCGCTCCAGGGTGACCCTTCTGGGCCGTTTGCTGCGTTCCATCTGCGCATACGCGGCCTGGGTGATGCCCATGTCGGCGGCCACTGCCGCCTGGGTGAGGCTCAAATGCTCACGCCAGGCGGCCATGGGCGAGAGTGACTGCTCAAAGACGCGGTTCACCACGTCCTGGGGAACACCCTGGCGACGCTTGGCGTGGCCCAGCTTCTTGAACTGGGCATAGGGCATCACCACGAAGGCCGGTTTGCCATCCGGGCCTCGGATGAACTGAATGTCAGTACGTGCGTTCATCTCGTTTGCGGACCTCTTCTATGCTGACGATGTGAACTTCGCCGTCGAAATCGAACAGCACCCGCCAGCGACCCACCCTCAGCCGATAGCCGTACTCGTGACCGACCAAGGCCTTGACTTGGCGTGAGGCGCTCAGGTCGGCCAGTTCGCGCTGTACAGCGGTGCGCACCAAGAGGTTGTCGCCCGCCTGAAGTTTGCGCAACTGCCTCAAGGCTTGGGGTTGCCACAAGATGGTGTTGGGCATGAGTATAAGACTTTGATTCGAATATTGCGTGCCACCTTGGTGCGGCAGCGCTCGTTCGATCTTGTCTCTGTGGCGGGACGGCTGTCACTCACCCACACGGGTGACGCCGGTGTGCGCCTAATCCATCGCGTCGTTGCGTGCCCCGCCCCTGACCTTTCCCCTCAGGGCCTTGGTCTTGGCCTGCAGGGCCTTCGATTCCAGGCGCTGTCTGACCGAACTGCGCGTGGGCCGCGTGGCGCGGCGGGTGGCGGGGATGTGGGCGGCTTGCTCCAGCAGTTCCAAGAGCCGCTGAACCGCCGCGTCTCGGTTCAGGGGCAGGCTGCGGTGTTCCTGAGCCTTGATCACCACCACGCCCTCGCGCGAAATGCGCTGGTCACCCAGGGCCAACACGCGCACCTTGAGCACCTCCGGCAAGGACGAGGCGCGCACATCGAAGCGCAGCATGATGGCGTTGCTGACCTTGTTCACATTCTGGCCACCGGCACCCTGCGCCCGGATGGCGCTGAATTCCAGTTCCTCGGGCTTGAGCTGAAAGGCGATGACAGGCATGGGCGCTGGAGCGGGCGGGGCCTCGTGCTCGGCTCAGTCGGCCACGTCCACCGGTACCCGTGGGCGCGTGGCGCGGGTAGCCGTCGGCATAGCCGCAGGCCACGATGCCGATGCGCTGCGCCTGGCGTGCCGTGTAGGTGCTGCCATAGCCCACGGTGTCGCCCGGCTGCAGGTTCTGCAGGCCAATCAGCCGGCTGCGCAGGGTCATGGTGGGCAGCAGACCCCAGGCGTCGATGGAGCGGGCCGGCGCATCGGGCGCGCTGCCGTAGAGCATGATGCCCGCGCGCACCCAATCGGCGCTCACGTCCTGGCCGGCGGCGTGCCGCAGCACCGCCGCGCTGTTGGCCAGGCTGCGCTCGCCCGGCAGGTCGGCGGTGGCGCGCGCAAAGGCCTGCATCTGGTGGTCGATGCCGCGCGGCCCATCGGCATCGGAAAAGTGCGTCATCAGGGAAATCTCGTCCACCTGCGGCAGGGCATTGAGCCGAGCCCAGGCGCTGCGCAGTTGGGTCTCGGGAAAGCCCAGCCGGTTCATGCCGCTGTTCATCTTCAGGAACACGCGGTGGGGCACCTGTGTCTTGTGGGAGCAGCCCTCGAGCAGCAGGATGGGCCCGCGCCAATCCAGCGCGCGCAGCCGCTGCGCCTCGGCCAGGTCCAGCAGGGCAAAGCCGTCGGCCCGCTGCAGGCCGGCAAAGCTTCGCTCCAGGCCGTGCCCGTAGGCGTTGGCCTTGACCACCGCCCACACCCGCGAGTCGGGCGCGCGGCTCGCAGCCACGCCCAGGTTGTGGGCCAGGGCACCGGTGTGGACGAGGGCTTGAATCGGGCGGGGCATGGCGCGATCCTACCGACACCGGCTGCGCCCTGTGCGGGCCCGCAGCGCATGCTCAGACCTACACGGTGTCAGGTCTTGGTCGGCGGCTGTTCGGGTGTGGCGCAGCCCGGGTGCTATAAACCCGCCCGGGCCGGCGCGCATGGCGTGGGTGGCCTTTGTGGTCTTCCCCCGGATTCCTCACCCGGCCTCGTGCCCCATCAGCATGGAAGTGTTCGATTTCCTCATGCCCATCTTCACCGAGTACGGCTACATCGCCGTGTTCGTGATGCTTTTGATTTGCGGCTTTGGGGTGCCCGTGCCCGAGGATGTGACCTTGGTGACCGGCGGCGTGATTGCCGGCTTGGGCTATGCCGACCCGCACCTGATGTTTGCCGTGGGCATGGCCGGGGTCTTGGTGGGCGACGGGCTGATCTTCACCCTGGGCCGGGTTTACGGGCAGCGCATTCAGGGCCTGCCGGGCTTTCGCAAGGTGCTCACGCCCGAGCGGTTCGAACGGGCGGCCCAACTCTTCCAAAAGTACGGCAAGTGGGTGATGTTCGTGGCCCGCTTCCTGCCGGGCTTGCGCACCCCGGTGTTCTTCAGCGCCGGCATGTCGCGCCGCGTGCCCTTCAGCACCTGGCTGCTCATGGACGGCTTTGCTGCGGTCATCAGCGTGCCCATTTGGGTGTACCTGGGCTACTTCGGCGCGCTCAACCGGGATTGGATGTTCAGCGTGCTGCGCCAGTTCCAGGTGGGCATCTTCGTGTTGTTGGGCATCGGTGCCCTCGTGG
>RGEP01000262.1 GCA_009918225.1 Betaproteobacteria bacterium
CTTCCACCAGGCCGCGCATCACGCCCACATGGTCGGTCCAGCCGATGCTGTTGCAGCCCACCAAGCGGTCGCCGCTGAACTGCAGGCTCAGGTGACGGTCAGCCGCACGGTCGGTCAGCTCCACGTGTTCGCCGCCGGGCACGCCTTGCCACTGGCCGAAGCTGGCCGAGATCAAGCCCAAGGTATCCAGCACGTTGATCTGCGGCACCCGTTGCAGAGCGGCCGCCTGGCCCACCATGTTCAGCGCCGCGATGCGGGCTTCGTCGGCTGCGTTGGGCTGGATGGCGCTGACCACATGGGTGCCTGAGGCTTGGTCGAAGGCCTCTGCGCAGTCGCCGGCGGCGTAGACGTGGGGGACATTGGTGGCCATGCGGGCATCGGTGAGGATGCCGGTCTTGATGTTCACACCGCAGCCTTGCAGGAAATCCACATTGGGCTTGACGCCCGTGGCGCTGATGACCAGGTCGGCTTGCAGCGTTTGCCCAGTGGACAGGCGCACGCTCAGGCCAGCCCCTGCAGCCGGGGTGGCCGGGCCCTGCGTGGCAGGCTCGTCCCCAAAACCCAAGAGGGAAGCCAGCTTGGCCAACCAACCGGGGTTCTCGGCCGTGGGCTTGGCAGCACCCGCTGCAGCGCCCGCCGCGGACTCGATGGCTTCTACGCGCGCGCTGGTGTAGACCTTGACACCCTTGCGCTCGCACCAATCCTTGATCATGCCGCCGGCCGTGGGGCCCATCATGCGCGGCACCATACGGTCGCCCATCTCCACCACGCTGAGCTGAACCCCACGCATGGCCAAGGCTTCCATGATGATGCAGCCGATGAAGCCCGCGCCCATTTGCACCACCCTCGCCCCGGGCTTTGCCAAAGCCATGATGGCGCGCGCGTCAGCCAGGGTCCAGCAGGGGTGAACACCCGCGCTGTTGATGCCCGGAATCGGCGGCGAAGCCGGGCGTGAACCCGTGGCCACCAGCAACCGGTCATAGGGCAGCACCCGGCCGTCGCTGAGCTTGACGGTCTGGGCCTGCGTGTTCACCGAGACCGCCCGCAGGCCGCGCATCACCTCAATGCGCTGGCGGGCGAAGTGATCGGCTTGATGGCGCAGGTGCGTGCCGGCTTCCGCAATATTGCCGATCAACAGGTAGGGAATGGCCATGCGCGAATAGGGCGCCTCAGGTTCATCACCGACCAGGGTGATGGTGTCGTGGGGTGCATGCTTGCGGATGGTTTCGGCGGCGATGACACCGGCGGGGCCGGCACCCAGGATCACATGCTTCATCTTCGCTTTCCTGTTGTCTGCAGATTCACGGGAACACCGCAGCGGACACCCGATAAGGACAAAGGCGGTACAGGACCGCCTTTGTCAGTTCGGCAACCGCCTGGCGGCGATCAGAGCCCCAACTTGGCGCGGGTCTCGGGCTTGAGCGTGCCGTCGGCATTCCAGCCGCGGGCGGCGTAGTACTGCGGCAGCATCTCGGGCAGCTTGGAGGCCAAGCCCTTGGCCGGGCCGGTCTTGGCGCCTTCGGTGAGCAAACGCTTGGGCAGCGTGTCATCAGCCGCCGTGAAGCCCGCGCGGTTGTTGAAGTCACGCTCCAGGTTCCAGATGCGCTCGCCGATCAGGGCCATGTTCTCGAGCGTGAACTCGGGGCCACAGGCTGCGGCCACCTGCGGCGCCACATCGGCCAAGCCCCAAGCGAAGCTGGTGAAGATGCAGATGCCCGCGGAGTCAAAAGCGGCGGTGGCATCTTGGAAGGCCATCACCAACTCGGCCTTGCCTTCGGCGACCAGGGGGTCGGTCTTGACCGGAATGCCCAGCACTTCAGAGGCCACGGTGTAGCTGCGCAGGTGGCAGGCACCACGGTTGGAGGTGGCGTAGGTCAGGCCCATGCCTTGGATGCCGCGGGCGTCGTAGGCGGGGAATTCCTGGCCCTTGACGCTCATGGACAGTTCGGGGTGGCCGTACTTGGTGCACAGGCGCTTGGAGCCCATGCCGATTTCCTTGCCGAAGCCTTGTCCCGTGGCGGTCATGTCGGCCAGTTCGCACAGGGCACGCGCGGAGCCAAAGGGCGCCTCGATGCCGATCTGCTCTTTGGTGAGCACGCCCATTTCGTAGAGCTCCATGACCGCACCAATCGTGGCACCGAAGGAGATGGGGTCCATGCCCTGCTCGTTGCAGATCGTGTTGGCGTACTGCAGCGCTTCCAGGTCGTTCACGCCATTGGCCGCGCCCAGCGCCCAAGCGGCTTCGTATTCGAGGCCACCGGTGGCACCCCAGTACTGCGGCTTGTTCTCGACTGAGAAGTGGGTCTGGTCGATCTTGGAGATGCGGCCGCAGGCGATGGTGCAGCCAAAGCAGGCCTGGTTGGTCACCAGCTGGGCCTTGCCATCGCTCTTGCGCGGCGTGGCCATGGCTTCAGCGGAGATGTCCTTGGCACCTTCGAACTGGCTGTCACGGTGGTTGCGGGTGGGCAGCGCACCAATCTCGTTGATCACGTTCATCAGCACCTGGGTGCCATAGGTGGGCAGGCCCTGCCCGGTGACGGCGTTGTCGGCCAGGATCTTCTTCTTCTCGAAGGTGACCTGCATGAAGCCCTTGGGGTCGGCGATATTGCCCACGCCCTTGGTTCCGCGAACCGCAATGGCCTTGAGGTTCTTGCTGCCCATCACAGCGCCTACGCCCGAACGGCCGGCGGCGCGGTGCAGGTCGTTGACCACGGCTGCATAGAGCACCTGGTTCTCACCGGCCAGGCCGATGGAAGACACGCGGATCAGCGGGTCTTGGTGCTGCTTCTTGATCACCTCTTCGGTGTTCCACACGCTGGTGCCCCACAGGTGCGCAGCGTCCTTGAGTTCGGCGTGATCGTCTTCGATGAAGACGCCGAGG
>RGEP01000263.1 GCA_009918225.1 Betaproteobacteria bacterium
CGGCACGGCCCTGCCGCTGCAGCTGGAAGGTGAGGCCGCGCCACGTGGCCTGGAGACGGTGCTGGTGCTGGACCAAGCCCAAGCCCACTACACCTTCACCGGCGTGGCGCAAGAGCCGGTTCCCTCGCTGATGCGCGGCCTGTCCGCGCCGGTGGTGCTTGAAGACGGGCTGTCGCAAGACGACCGCCTGGTGCTGCTGGCCCACGACCCGGACGCCTTCAACCGCTGGGAAGCCAGCCAGCGCCTGATGATGGCGCAGCTCTTGCCTGCGGTTGCGCAGGGCCGCGAAGTACAGCTGGGAGACGCCTTCCTGGGCGCCTTGCGCAGCCTGCTGCGCAGCACGCAGCTCGATGCGGCCTTCAAGGAACTGGCCCTGCAGGTGCCCTCGGAAAACCTGCTCTATGAACAGCTGGACACGATCAACCCGCAGCACGTCAGCCGCGCGCGTGAGTCGATGCTGGACCAGCTGGCTGATGCACTGCACGAGGATTGGGCAGCAAGCTATGAGGCGATGCAAACCCGTGAGGGCTACCGCCCCGACGCCCTGCAAAGCGGGCGGCGGGCCTTGGCCAACTTGGCCCTGTGCATGCTGGTGCGCCGCGCCAGCCGCACGGGCGACCGCTTGTGGCCGGGACGTGCCTATCAAAAGGTCAAAGACGCCACGAACATGACCGAACGCATGGGTGCCTTGGTGGCGCTGGTGCACGGGCATGCCGAGCTGGCCGACGCGGCCCTGGCCCACTTCCATGCCCGCTTCCGCGACGAAGCCTTGGTCATCGACAAGTGGTTCAGCGTGCAGGCCACGGCGCCCGAACGTGATGGCCGGGTGTTTGAACGCGTGAAGGCCCTGCTGCAGCATCCCGACTACGCCGCGCGCAACCCCAACCGTGCGCGCAGCCTCGTGGCCTCTTACGCCATGGGCAACCCGGGCGCTTTCCACCGCAGCGACGCCGCAGGCTATGTCTTCTGGGCCGACCGGGTGGTGGAGTTCGACAGCTTCAATCCGCAGCTGGCTGCGCGCATCGCCCGGGTCATGGAGCGGTGGCAACCGCTGGCCGAACCCTGGCGCAGCGCTGCACGTGAGGCCCTGTCTCGCGTGGCAGCCCGCAGCGAACTCAGCGCCGATGTGCGCGAGATCATCACGCGCGCCTTGGTGGAGAGGTCTGAAGCATGAGCAAACGCATCAGCCTGACCCAGTACCTGGTCGAACAGCAACGCCACCAGGGCAATATTCCTGGGCAGCTTCGCTTGCTCATTGAAGTGGTGGCCCGCGCTTGCAAGACCATTGCCATTTCGGTCAACAAGGGCTCGCTGGGTGAAGTGCTGGGCAGCGCCGGCAGCGAGAACATCCAAGGCGAGGTGCAAAAGAAGCTGGACCTCATCTCCAACGAGGTGCTGATTGAAGCCAACCAGTGGGGTGGGCACTTGGCGGCCATGGCCAGCGAAGAGATGGACAGCATCCACCCCGTGCCCGACCGCTACCCACAGGGCGAATACCTGCTGTTGTTCGACCCCTTGGATGGCTCTTCCAACATTGATGTGAACGTGAGCATCGGCACCATCTTTTCGGTGTTGCGCAAGATGAGCGACCACGAGAGCATCACCGAGCGCGACTTCCTGCAGCCGGGCTCGCGCCAAGCCGCGGCGGGCTACTGCGTGTACGGGCCTCAGACCACCCTGGTGCTCACCGTGGGCAATGGGGTGGCCATGTTCACCCTGGACCGTGAGATGGGCTCCTGGGTGCTCACGCAAGAGCAGGTGCAGATTCCGGCCGACACGCAAGAGTTCGCCATCAACATGAGCAATATGCGCCACTGGGCGCCGCCGGTGAAGCGTTACATCGATGAATGCCTGGCCGGCAAAGAAGGCCCAAGGGGCAAGAACTTCAATATGCGTTGGGTGGCCTCCATGGTGGCTGATGTGCACCGCATCCTCACCCGCGGCGGCATCTTCATGTACCCCTGGGACCAGCGCGAACCCGACAAGCCCGGCAAGTTGCGCCTGATGTACGAAGCCAATCCGATGGCTTTCATCGTGGAGCAAGCCGGGGGCGCAGCCACCAACGCGAAGCAGCGTATTCTGGATCTGCAGCCGACCAAGCTGCACGAGCGCGTGAGCGTGGTCTTGGGCTCCAAAAACGAAGTGGAGCGGGTGACGGCGTATCACTCGCAGGCGTGAGGGTCATGCGCCCCGCTGCGTAAGGGCCAGGCAGGCTGAAGGCGTGTCGCCTCAGCCCTGGGGCTTCAGCCGTTTGGCCACCGGCCGGCCCCGAAGCCGCTCGGCCTGCGGCAGGTTGCTGCCCAACAAGGGCCGCAGGTACTCAATGAATGCCGGCGTGACGTCATTGCCGGCTTCGTTTATGAAGCTGCCATCCATTACGCGGGTCTTGGCCGCCACCGCCTCCAAGGGCTGCAAGGCATATTCGCTCACATAGCCCGGGGCTGAGGCGTCGCGCCGGATGGCCACCGAGCCGCTGGCACCGTGCTTGAGCGCCAGCCGCACGGCCACGGCCCCCACGTCGCGTGCCTCGCGGGCATCCACGTCGCTCACACACCCCAAAAAGCTGCGCTGCAGATAGCCGAAGGTGTCGCCGCGCACGCGCTTGATGCCCAGGCGGGACTTGATCTCCTCGCACAAGAGATCGGCCAGGGCTCCGCTGCCCGAGAGTTGCACGTTACCGTGCGCGTCGCGTTCAGCCGCGCCCCCCTTGCGTTGCGCCAGTTGCGCCATGATGGGCTGCCCGCTGGCGTCGTGTATGCCCTCGCTGACCGCCACCACGCAACGGCCCAGTCGTTCGTGGGTGCGCTTCACGTCCGCCAAGAAGCGATCAAGGTCGAACACCCGCTCAGGCAAATAAATCAGGTGCGGGCCATCGTCCACA
>RGEP01000264.1 GCA_009918225.1 Betaproteobacteria bacterium
GGGCATGGACTTCAACCGTTTTCGGGCCAATGTGCGCGAACAGATCATCGTCGAGCGCATGCGCGAACGGGAGGTCTCTCAGCGGGTGCGCATCACCGACACCGAGGTTGAGGACTACATTGAAAAGCAGCGCGGCCAGCGCGCGGGCGAGGTGGAGTACAACATCGCGCAGATCTTGATCACCGTGCCCGAAGGTGCGTCGGCGGCCGTGTTGTCTGAGCGGCGGGCCTTGGCCGATGCGGCCATGGCGCGCGTGCGCGGCGGTGAAGACTTTGCCACCGTGGCCAAAGCCGTGTCACAAGATGCCAACCGCGAGCGGGGTGGCGAAATCGGCCTGCGCCCTGCCGACCGCCTGCCCGACCTCTTCCTCCAAACCGTGCGGCCGCTGGCCGCCGGCGCCATCGCGCCCTCCGTGGTGCGCAGCGGCGCTGGCTTTCACGTGCTCAAACTGGTTGAGCGGCGCGACGGTGCAGCCTTTCGGGTTACCCAAACCCGGGCCCGCCACATCTTGCTGCGGGTCAGCGATGCCAGCAACCGCGATGCGGCCATCCGCCAAATGCGCGAGTGGCGCACACAGATCGAACGCGGCACGCGCCGCTTCGAAGACCTGGCCCGTGAGCGCTCGGAAGACGGCAGCGCCTCCAGCGGCGGCGACTTGGGCTGGGCCTCGCCCGGCCAGTTCGTGCCCGAGTTCGAGCAGGCCATGAACCCGCTGCCGCCCGGCGGCCTTTCGGAGCCGGTGGTGTCACGCTTTGGTGTGCACCTGATCCAGGTGGTGGAGCGCCGCGAAACCGCCTTGGACAACAAACAGCTGCGCGAACAAGCCCGCGCCGCCTTGCGCGAGCAAAAGTTTGAAGAAGCCTACGGAGAGTGGCTCAAGGAGATGCGCTCGCGTGCTTACGTCGAGCGCCGCGAAGCGCCCCAGATCTGAACCGAATGGGGCACACCGCTCGCAAGCGTTTCGGCCAGCACTTTCTGACCGATGAGGGCGTGATCGGCGACATCGTGCAGGCCATCGCGCCGCAGCCCGGGCAAGCCCTGGTGGAGATTGGGCCGGGCCTGGGTGCACTCACCGCGCCGCTGCTGCACCGCTGCAAGGCCCTGACCGTCATCGAACTCGACCGAGACCTGGCCGCCCGCCTGCGCAAGCGCGAAGGGCTCACGGTGGTGGAGGGCGATGTCTTGAGCGTGGACTTCGCGGCCCTGGCCGAAGCCGCGGGGCAGCGGCTGCGGGTGGTGGGCAACCTGCCCTACAACATCTCCACCCCGATTCTGTTTGCGCTGCTGCCGTTTGCACACCGCATCGCCGATCAGCACTTCATGCTGCAAAAGGAGGTGGTGGACCGGATGGCCGCGCGCGAGAAGACCGCCGACTATGGGCGGCTGTCGGTGATGCTGCAATGGCGCTTCACGGTAGAGCCCTTGCTGGAGGTGCCTCCCGAAGCCTTCGACCCGCCCCCGCGCGTGGATTCCACCGTGGTGCGCCTGGTGCCGCGCTCCGATGCACCGGCGCTGGACGTGCGCCTGTTCGAGGAGCTGGTGCAGGTCTCGTTTTCCCAACGGCGCAAGCTCTTGCGCCATACCCTGGGGCAGTGGCTGCAGGCCCGGGGCTACACCGCCCCATTCGACCTGCAGCGCCGAGCCGAAGAGGTGCCGGTGGCCGAGTATGTGCAGCTGGCCATGGCCGTTGAGGCCACAGGCGCCGGCGCCTCGGCAGGCGCAGCCCCATGAAAAACGGCCGGTGAACCGGCCGTGCTGAGGTACAGGGGGCTTGGCGCCCCCGGGCCACGCCTTAAGCGGCGTTAAGCCACATGGCCGTGTCGAAGGCGCTGCTCATCATCGGCATGTTGGCGCTGAAGGTGGGGCCCGTGCTGGTCTTGGCCGCCGGCTTGGGCTTGGCCTCGGTCACCGGAGCCGGGGTCTCGGCCACCTTGTCCCACGCGGTATTGTCCGAGTGGGACACCGCAAAGGAATAGAAGCAGCGGAACGGAATCTTGCGCTCAGCCCAGAAGTCTGCGGCATCGCGGAACACATCGAGCAGCTGCTCGCGCGACTCACGGTCGAAGCCCCGGTTGTCAGGCAGCTGCTCCAGCACCACCACAAAGCCCCGCTGCGAGCCCGCCTTGTGCACCAGATCGGTCATGCAGTCGTACAGGGCGTCCAGGTTCTTGCCGAAATGGGCCGGGAACAGAAAAGCCTGTGCGATCAGTTCGAGGACCTCTTGCTTGGACTGGGCCTCGGTCACATTCGCGTAGAGAAAGTGGTGCCCCGCCTCCTGCGCGGCGCGCATCAGGTCGTCCACCCGGTAGGCCCGGATGGCCTGCACGATGTTGGGACGGACGGTCTGCAGCAACATGTTGTTCTTCCTTCGGATGTCTTCAGCTCAAGCTCGACCCGGTGATCACGGTGCGATGCGGGCAAAGCTCGCGTAGTGATCAGCCGTGTAGTAGCAGACTTCAGGGCGTACCGGTGGCTCCCCGCCACACACGATGCGCCGCGCACCGCGGTTTTTGGCCTTCGGGGTGTCTACCGTGTATTCGCGGTAGTAGCCCCTGGGCTTGCCGGGCAACAGGCGCTCGCGGTTGCCGAACACCGTGCCGTCCTTGTCGTAGGGAAACGGCCCCCCCGACAGGATCAAGCGGTGCGTGTCACGGGCCTCCTGAGGCAGGGCCTGCAGGCTGACCGTGGGCAACTCAAACGCCGGATCGGTCTTGGCCTGGAGGGCGGGCGTGGCCGACAGGCCCACGCCCCAACACAGTGCCAAGGCCCAGACGCCACGAAGGCGCTTGTTGGACCGGCGGGAAGCCCCATGCGCGACCGGATCAGCGAAAGCAAGCCCCCACTGACGGGGCTTTGGAGCCGGCGATGATCCGTCGGTCG
>RGEP01000265.1 GCA_009918225.1 Betaproteobacteria bacterium
TCTGGCCACTCGCGCCGGCATTTCGATCTCGATCGACGACATGCTGGTGCCCAAGCAGAAGCACGACCTCATTGCGCGTGCCGAAGCCGAGGTCAAGGAAATCGAGCAGCAGTACGTGTCGGGCCTGGTCACCGCTGGCGAGCGCTACAACAAGGTGGTGGACATCTGGGGCAAGACCGGTGACGAAGTGGGCAAGGTCATGATGGCCCAACTGTCCAAGCAGAAGGTCACCGACCGCCATGGCAAGGAAGTCGACCAGGAGTCCTTCAACTCCATCTACATGATGGCCGACTCTGGCGCGCGCGGCTCTGCAGCGCAGATCCGGCAGCTGGCCGGCATGCGAGGCCTGATGGCCAAGCCCGACGGCTCCATCATCGAGACGCCCATCACGGCCAATTTCCGTGAAGGCCTGAACGTGCTGCAGTACTTCATCTCCACGCACGGCGCCCGTAAGGGTCTGGCCGACACGGCGTTGAAGACGGCCAACTCGGGCTACCTCACCCGCCGCCTGGTGGATGTGACGCAGGACCTGGTGGTCACCGAAGACGACTGCGGCACCGAGCACGGCATCAACATGCGTGCGCTGGTCGAAGGCGGCGAGGTGATCGAGTCGCTGCGCGACCGCATCCTGGGTCGTGTCACCGCCATCGAGGTGATCCACCCTGAGACCCAGCAAGTGCTGATCGCCAAGGGCGTGATGCTCGACGAAGACCTGCTCGACGAGCTCGAGGCCGCCGGCGTTGACGAAGTCAAGGTGCGCACGCCCTTGACCTGCGACACGCGGTTTGGCCTGTGCGCCAAGTGCTATGGCCGCGACCTGGGCCGTGGCGGCCTGATCAACGCCGGCGAAGCCGTGGGCGTGATCGCGGCGCAGTCCATCGGCGAGCCCGGCACGCAGCTGACGATGCGCACCTTCCACATCGGTGGTGCCGCTTCACGTGCGGCCGTGGCCTCCAGCGTCGAAGCCAAGTCCGACGGCATCATCGGCTTCAACGCCACGATGCGCTATGTGACCAATGGCAAGGGCGAATTGGTGGTCATCTCCCGTTCGGGCGAGATCATCATCTCCGACCAACACGGCCGCGAGCGCGAGCGCCACAAGGTGCCCTACGGCGCCACGCTCAACATCAAGCCCGACCAGGCCATCAAGGCCGGCACCATCCTGGCCAACTGGGACCCGCTGACCCGACCCATCATCACCGAATTCGCCGGTCAGGTGAAATTCGAGAACGTGGAAGAAGGCCTCACCGTGGCCAAGCAGGTGGACGAAGTCACCGGCCTGTCCACCCTGGTGGTGATCGATCCCAAGCGCCGTGGTTCGGCCAAGGTCGTCCGTCCGCAGGTCAAGCTGGTCGACGCTTCCGGCAAGGAAGTCAAGATCCCCGGCACCGACCACTCGGTGACCATCGGCTTCCAGGTCGGCGCCCTGATCCAGGTGCGCGATGGCCAGGACGTGGGCCCCGGCGAAGTGCTGGCCCGCATCCCGGTCGAAGGCCAGAAGACCCGAGACATCACCGGCGGTCTGCCGCGCGTGGCCGAGCTGTTCGAAGCCCGTTCGCCCAAGGACAAGGGCGTGCTGGCCGAGATCACCGGCACCGTGTCCTTCGGCAAGGAGACCAAAGGCAAGGTGCGTCTGCAGATCACCGATCCGGACGGCAAGGTCTGGGAAGAGCTCGTGCCCAAGGAAAAGAACATCCTGGTGCACGAAGGCCAGGTGGTCAACAAGGGCGAGAGCATCGTCGACGGTCCGGCCGATCCGCAGGACATCCTGCGCCTGCTGGGCATCGAAGAGCTGGCCCGCTACATCGTTGACGAAGTGCAGGACGTTTACCGCTTGCAGGGCGTGAAGATCAACGACAAGCACATCGAGGTGATCGTTCGCCAGATGCTGCGCCGTGTGGTCATCGAGAACCCGGGCGAGTCGACCTACATCGCTGGCGAGCAGGTCGAGCGCTCCGAGCTGCTCAACACCAACGAAGCGCTGCAGAAGGATGGCAAGGTCCCCGCGACCTACAGCAACCTGCTGCTGGGCATCACCAAGGCCTCGCTCTCGACCGATTCGTTCATCTCCGCGGCTTCCTTCCAGGAAACCACCCGCGTGCTGACCGAAGCGGCCATCATGGGCAAGCGCGACGAGCTGCGTGGCCTCAAGGAAAACGTCATCGTGGGTCGCCTGATCCCGGCGGGTTCCGGTCTGGCCTACCACCAGGCACGCAAGGTCAAGGACGAGATGGACGAGGCCGAGCGCCGCGCCATCGCCGAAGCCGAGGAAGCCGAACTGGCGGGGGCCGCATCTGCCGATGCTGCCACCGAAGGCGGCGAAGCCTGAAGCGTCCGTCACCCCTGAACCGGTGATGTTCACGAGCCCCTGTACCGCATGCGGTGCGGGGGCTTTTTGTCTGGAGGAGTGAGTCCATGGAATGGTTGGTCCTGAGCCTGCTGCTGGCCCTGGTGCTGTTCTGGGCCGTGGGCGCACACAATCGGCTCTCCCGGCTGCGCAGCGAGGTGCTGCGCCAGTGGGGCATGGTGGACACCATCTGGCTCAAGTGGCTCCTGCGTCTGCAGGGCTCGCTCTCGGCACGGCAGATCCTGGCCTGGTCGTCCGAGGCGGACGACCTGGAGGCCTTGCAGAACGCCTGCGAATCCGTGGTGGAGGCCCTGGCCGAAGCCCGGCAGCAGATGCTCAGCCAGACCAGCCTGCAGACGCTGCTCGAGCGCCATGAGGTCCTGATGCAGTGCATTGACGAGGTTGCCCAGCGCCTGCCGGACAACCTGCGCCCACGCCTGCTGACGGCCCAGGCCCGGCTGCTGCAAAGCATCCCGCCCGCCCTGGTGCCCTACCACCTGGCCATGGAGCACTAC
>RGEP01000266.1 GCA_009918225.1 Betaproteobacteria bacterium
ATCCACCGCAACATTCCTGGAAACGAGCGCGTGTCGGCCAGTCACTTGGGCTTGCGGGTGGGGTCTAAAGGGGAGGGGGGGGACTGTAACTGAGCAGGCCTCTCGTCATTCGGTCTTTTTCGTAAACCCCAAACCTTGTGGCGTCTTCACGCGACGTTCATGTTCGCTTCGCACCATGCACTCCGTTCTCAACCCAACGGAGCTGTCATGGGAAATTCTTCCTCCACCGATTACTACGACGACAACGAAGTCGTCAACTCGTCTGCGAATCGCCATTTCGATGAAATCCTGAATGCACGCCTGTCGCGCCGTCAAACCGTATTTGGTGGAATCAGCGCCACCACGGCCGCAGTATTCGGATCGCTGAGCTTGAGCGCCTGCGGCGGCGGCAGTCAAGAGAGCGCCGACAGCAAGGCTTTGGCGCTGGGCTTTACCGCAGTTCCCAAGAATCGGCTGGATGTCGTGACCGTGCCTGAGGGCTATCAGGTTAGTGTGCTGCATGCCTTGGGAGACCCCCTGCACTTCGGTGACGAGAGTTGGAAGAACGATGGCACCGAGTCGGCCGATTCCTACCAGCGCCGAATCGGCGATGGCCACGATGGCATGTGGTACTTCGGCTTGGGTGACGATGGGAAGTTTTCTGCGAACCGATCAGATCGAGGCGTGCTGTGCGTGAACCATGAATATGTGGTGCAGCCCTTCGGCTTGCACCCCAACGGCCTCACGGCGGGAACTGCTCGCGTGGCCTCGGAGGTGGAAAAAGAAATCTATGCTCACGGTGTTTCGGTTTGCGAAGTCAAGCGCAGTTCGACCAGCGCCGACATGAGCATGGTTCGCGGTTCCCGGCTGAACCGGCGGATCACGTCCGCCACTCCCATGGCCTTCGGCGGTCCGGTGCGGGGCAGCGATCTGGTCAAGACCAAGTATTCGCCGTCGGGCACCATGACCCGCGGCACCAACAACAACTGTGCCAACGGCTACACGCCTTGGGGAACCTACCTCACCTGCGAAGAAAACTATCTCAATGTGATCGCCCGCGCCGCCGGCGACGACGCTCGCCGCAGTGCGGCTGAGATTCGTGCGCTTGGCCGCTACGGCCTGCCGCAAGGCCGCATCAGTCCATACCGCTGGAACTCAGCAGGCACAGAAGACCTGTTCGCCCGCTGGGACTCGGCCGTCACGGCTGCTACGGCAGCCGAGGACTACCGCAACATCATCAACACCTTCGGGTGGGTGGTGGAGATCGATCCTTTTGATCCGGAATCGGTGCCGGTCAAGCGCAGTGCCCTCGGCCGCTTCAATCATGAAGGCGCCTGGCCCGCACCTGCGGTGGCCGGTCAGCCCATCATCATGTACACCGGCGATGACGCACGCAACGAGTACATCTACAAGTTCGTGTCCAAGGCACTTTGGGATCCCAAAGACGTCAACGGCGGTTTGGCCGCTGGTGCGAAGTACCTTGACGAGGGAACGCTCTACGTGGCCAAGTTCAACGCTGATGGCAGCGGTGAATGGCTGGAGCTCACCCATGGCAAGAACGGTCTCGATGCCAGCAACAGCCTTTACCCGTTTGTCAGCCAGGCCGATGTGGTCACCTTTGCCCGATTGGCAGCCGATTCACGTGGGGCCACCAAGATGGACCGTCCCGAGTGGGGTGGGGTCAACCCGCTCAACAACGAGGCCTACATGACGCTGACCAACAACAGCAACCGTGTGGCCCTAAGCGCCACGCCCAGTGGCAGCCAGCTCAAGCCTGATGCGGCCAACCCTCGGTACTACGCGGCTTGTTGTGGATCCAGACCGACGATGGTGCCTACACCGACGTCACCAACTGCATGTTGCTGGCAGCTGTGCCAGGCAAAGTGGGGGATGGCACCTCGGTGACTGCCGCCGGTGGCACCCAGACACGTCGCGGCGCATTGGCAAGCAACGACAACCTGCGCCGTTTCCTGGTTGGTCCGGTCGATTGCGAGATCACGGGGCTGGCGTACACCCCGGATTACCAAACGCTGTTCATCAATGTGCAGCACCCGGGTGAGAACGGGACCTTGGCCACACCCACGAGCGCCTGGCCGGCCAGCCAGAATGGTGCGGCCGCCGGCCGACGCCCGCGCTCGGCCACCGTGGTCATCACCCGCAAGGGCGGTGGCGCTATCGGGACGGTCTGAGACCTGCCAGCAGTCGACTGGCTCATGTGAGCCAGCGGCTTCAGAATGGTCCAAAGCCGCTGCAGTTCGCTCTGCAGCGGCTTTCCTGTTTTTGGCTCACGGGCGATGCCTGTACCTTGTGATGGGTGGGCTGTCATCGAAGCGACACACAAGGAGGACAGGATAAGCGGCGGATCTAGCCGCCACTTTCCACCCCAACTCCCCTTGCCGATGGACCTGCCAGACCACTACGGGTCCGACGCCCACGGCTTGATCTGTGGATTTGAGTTCACTCGAGGGGCTCCCGCAACGACCATCACGCTGCAGGAGCTGTTTGCCCGTGGGCCTGTTGCTGAGCAGCGACCGTCCGACGGGCAAGGAAGTGGACGGTTTCTGTGGTTGCACTTCAACCTGAGCGATGCGGGTGTCCGCCATACGCTGCTCGATCATCTGCAGGTAGAACCGGAGTTCCTGGACGCCCTCGACCAAGGCTCCCGGTCCACCCGAATTGAAAACGCCCAGTCGGCACTGGTGGCGGTGGTCAACGATGTGGCCTATGAGTTTGCGTTTGACCCCTCTGAAATGGCCACGCTCTGGATGCAGGTCCAGCCCCACCTGCTGATATCGGCGCGCACACACCCGCTGAAGTCGGTGGATCGACTGCGCCAGTCGGTTCGACAGGGCAAGACCTTCGATTCCACCGTGGGCCTCT
>RGEP01000267.1 GCA_009918225.1 Betaproteobacteria bacterium
CACAGGCGCACCGTCGAGGTCGACGCGTTTTGCTCGTGGTCGGCATGCAGGATGAAGATGCGGTCCATGGCGCGGACCAGCACGTCGTTGGGCTCGTAGTCTTCGCAGGGCGTGGCGAACATCATGCGCATGAAGTTCGCGGTGTAGCTCAGCGAGTTCTTCGGGTAGATGTAGGGCTGCCCGATGCCGTACTTGTAGGACATAGCCACCAGCGTGGGCATCTTGGCGATCAGCCGGATCGCGGCGATGGCCCGGTGCTCGGGGTTATGCACATCGGTGCTGTCGTGATAGAAGGCCGACAGCGCTCCCACCAAGCCCGTCATCACCGCCATGGGGTGCGCGTCGCGACGGAAGCCCCGCAAGAAGAACTGCATCTGTTCGTTGACCATGGTGTGCACGGTCACGAGCCGATCGAAGTCTTTCTTCTCCTGCGGATTGGGCAGCTCGCCCTTGAGCAGCAGGTAGCACACCTCCATGAAGTCGCAGTTCTGTGCCAGCTGCTCGATGGGGTAGCCGCGGTACAACAACTCGCCCTTGTCACCGTCGATGTAAGTGATGGTGGAGTTGCAGGAAGCGGTGCTCAGAAAGCCCGGGTCGTAGGTGAACTTGCCGGTCTGGCCGTAGAGCTTGCGGATGTCGATGACATCCGGCCCCACCGATCCCTTGTAGATCGGCAGGTCCATGCTGGGGCTGCCGTCAGAGAACGACAGGGTGGCTTTCACATCAGAGGGGGTCATCTCATCTTCCTTTCGGTGTCATCCTCATGCCGGCGTGCGCAGCAGCGCCAGCACCTCCAATACCTCTTCACTTGCCATTTCGCCTTCCGGTTCCTGCCGCCGCAACAGCAGGTCCAGCAGGTCGTTGTCAGGCAGGTCCATCAACTTCATCAGCCCTGCCGCTTGTCCCCGGGTCAGCTCGGCCTCATAACGGGCGAAAAACCGCTCGATGAAGAGGTCGTTCTCCAACAGCCCACGGCGGCAGCGCCACTTGATCTGGTTGACCGCCGAGGCGCCCAAGCGCTCGTGAGCATTGGACTCTGGGCTGTGGCTTGCAGTCTCGGCGACCATGCTTGCTCGAGGCTGAATGACCGGGCCGATTTGCGGCTGCTGGACGATTCGGGCGCCTTAAACGGCGCGCCGCACCATCAGTTCCTTGATCTTGCCAATGGCCTTGGTGGGATTGAGTCCCTTGGGGCACACATCCACACAGTTCATGATGGTGTGGCAGCGGAACAAACGGTAGGGGTCTTCCAAGTTGTCCAAGCGGTCGCCCGTGGCCTGGTCGCGGCTGTCGGCAATAAAGCGATACGCCTGCAACAGGCCGGCCGGGCCGACAAACTTGTCCGGGTTCCACCAGAAGCTCGGGCAGCTGGTCGAGCACGAGGCGCACAAGATGCACTCGTACAGGCCGTTGAGCTCCTCGCGCTCTTCAGGCGACTGCAGGCGCTCTTTCTCAGGCGGAATGGTGTCGTTGACCAGGTAGGGCTTGATCGAGTGGTACTGCTTGAAGAATTGCGTCATGTCCACGATCAGGTCGCGGATCACCGGCAGGCCGGGCAGCCTTGAGCTTCATCAGGGCGTCGAGCAGCATGCGTTCAGAGCCGTCGAGCTCCACCTCGAGGGTTTGCATGTAGGGCTTGGCGTCCTGGTCAGGGTCGTAGCGGTAGATCTGGAAGGTGCGCTTGGTCATGGGGGCCTCTTACTGCTCAGGTGGGAGGTATTTAGAAGGTTCTCACTTTCGGCGGGACGCTTTCGACGGTGAGGGGCTTGAGGTTGACGGGCTTGTAGGCCAGGCGGTTGCCTTCGCTGAACCACAGGGTGTGCTTCATCCACTCTTGGTCGTTGCGTCCGTTGGGGTGTTCGGGTGTGTCGCCGTAGTCGTTCACGGTGTGGGCACCGCGGCTTTCCTTGCGGGCGGCGGCGGAGACCATGGTGGCGTTGGCGGACTCGATCAGGTTCTCCACTTCCAGCGCTTCAATGCGCGCGGTGTTGAAGACCTTGGACTTGTCCTTCAGGGCAATCGACTTGGCTCGTTCGGTGATGCCGGCCATCTTGGCCACGCCTTCGTCCATGCTGGCCTGGGTGCGGAACACGCCGGCGTGCTGTTGCATGGTCTTGCGGATGTCGTTGGCCACGTCCTGCGCGTACTCGCCATCGGTCGCGGAATCCAGACGGGCCAAACGGGCCAAGGAGCGGTCTGCTGCATCGCCCGGCAGGTCCTTGTGGGCACGCGATTGGCTGGTGAACTCCACGATGTGGTTGCCCGCGGCGCGGCCAAAGACCAAGAGGTCGAGCAGTGAATTGGTGCCCAAACGGTTCGCACCGTGCACGCTGACGCAGGCGCACTCTCCCACCGCGTACAGGCCATTGATGATGCGCTGTGAACCATCGGCCGCCGGCGCCACCACCTGACCGTGAATATTGGTGGGGATACCGCCCATCTGGTAATGGATGGTGGGCACCACGGGGATGGGCTCTTTGGTGATGTCGACGTTGGCGAAGTTGTGGCCAATCTCGTACACCGAGGGCAGGCGCTTCATGATGGTTTCCGCGCCCAGGTGCGTCAGATCCAGCACCACGTAGTCCTTGTTGGGCCCACAGCCCCGGCCCTCCTTGATTTCCTGGTCCATGCAGCGGGACACGAAGTCACGCGGCGCCAGGTCTTTCAGGGTGGGCGCATAGCGCTCCATGAAGCGCTCGCCGTTGGAGTTGCGCAGAATCGCGCCCTCACCGCGGCAGCCTTCGGTCAGCAACACGCCCGCGCCGGCAACGCCAGTGGGGTGGAACTGCCAGAACTCCATGTCTTCCAGGGGGATGCCCGCACGCGCAGCCATGCCCAGGCCGTCGCCGG
>RGEP01000268.1 GCA_009918225.1 Betaproteobacteria bacterium
GCACAGGGCACGGCCTTGCGCATCACGCTCACCATGGCCGGGCTGAGCTCCGTATGGAGCCCGCGCCACGGCTACGACCATGTGGCCTTCACCACCTTCCTGGAACTGCCCGGCGAGCCCGGTGGCGCGCGGGTGATGCCGCTGCAAGACGGTGAGCTGCCCGGCGATTTGCGCTGGCACCGCCGGCTGCGCGCGCATGGCTGGAGCCTGGCCCTGTTCAGCGCTGAAGACGCTTCGGCCCAACAGGAAGGGCGCCCACTGAACCGCGGTGTGCAGGTGCGCGCCGATGCGGTTGCCAAAACCGTCACCTTCACCTTCAGCCCAGCCGCGCTGGGCCAACGTGAAAGCCTCAAGGGCGCGCGGCTGTGGATCAACACCTGGGATTGGGATGCGCGCTACCGCAACCTGGCCCCACAAGCACTGGACTACACCTTTGGCGGCGGCCAACCAGGGCAGCCCAAGGTGATGGACGCCACTGATGTCTTGGTGATCCCGAACTAAGCGCTGGGTAAGGCCTCGGAGCCCGCCACCGCCGCCGACACGCCACACAGCGCGGCCAGGGTGTCGGTGATCACCACCGTGGGAATGTCCTGCAGATAGGGCGCGAAGCGGCCCTTGTGTTCAAAGCGCTGGCGAAAGTCAGAGGCGAAGAAGAAGTCGCCCAGGCGCGGCACCAGGCCACCGCCGATGTACACGCCCCCACGCGCGCCCAGGGTGAGCGCCACATTGCCCGCAAAGCCCCCCAACATGGCGCAAAACACCTGCAGCGTGCGTTGGGCTGCGGCCTCACCGGCCAGGCCTGCTGCCAAGATTTCCGGCGTGCTGGCCTGCTCCGATTGAAGCGGCGGCACCGGCCAGCCGTTGACTTCACACACGCAGGCCTGCAGAAGCGGCAAGCCGATGCCCGAGAGCAAACGCTCAGCCGACACATGCGGCCAGTGCTGCCGCGCCCGGGCCAGGATGGCCGCTTCGAAGTCGTCGTGCGCGGCCAGCGTCATGTGGCCGCCCTCGCCCGGCAGTGCCACCCAGCCGGTGCTGCTAGAAGCACCCCCCACGGCTCGGCCTTCAGCACCACCGGCGGGCACCATGCCCGCCACGCCCAGGCCAGTGCCCGGGCCAATCACCGCCAGCGGGCCTTGATGGCTGGGCCAGCGGCCGTCCCAGCTGCGCAGCTGCGCCGGCCCCAGATGCGGCAAGGACCAGGCCAAGGCCTCGAAATCGTTGAACACCCGCAGGGCCTGCAGGCCCAGGCGCTGCTGCTCGGCTTGCCGAGAAAAGCGCCAGCGCACATTGGTCATCTCCAGCCAATCGCCGTCCACGGCCGTGGCCAAAGCCCAGGCCGCACACAGGCCCTGGGCTTGGGCCCGGTGGCGGTGTTCGGCCGGCAGCTGTGCCACGTAGTGCTGCATGGCCTGGCTCGGCCCGCTGAATTCGGTGGTGGGCAGGGTGTGCACCTGCTGCACGGCTTGCCCGGCTTGGTCGACCCAGGCAAAGCGCGCATGGGTGCCACCGATGTCGGCCACCACCCAGGGCTGGGCCTGGTGCAGGGCAGGAGAGAGGGAAGCAGGCATGAAGACCGCAGCGTCAGCAAAAACAGGCCAGGAACACACGCCGCCCGCGCACAGACCAGCCCCGCGCGGGTGAATCGTGTAGTTTCACTCCAACAGTAGCAAAACTACAGGCATTTTCACCCCCGCTACAGCCTCAAACTACAGAGAAATCCCGAGGAACGGGCGGTGTTTTTGTAGTTTCATTACAGCGCCACCCGCCCAACGCCATGCCCACACCCCATTCCAGCCCCCGCCTCCTGGCCGACATCGGCGCCACCTACGCCCGTTTCGCCCTGGAAACCGCCCCCGGCGTCTTGGACCAGGTGCGCCTGATCCCCTGCGCCGACCACCCTGACTTTCACAGCACGGTGCGCGCCTACCTGCAAAGCGTGGGCGCGCCGGCCATTGAGCATGCGGCCGTGGCCATGGCCAACCCGGTGGAAGGCGACTGGGTGCGCATGACGAACTACCACTGGCAGTTTTCGATTGAAGAAGAGCGGCTGCGCCTGTCGCTGCACACCTTGCTGGTGGTCAACGACTTCACCGCGCTGGCCCTGGCCGTGCCGCGGTTGCAGCCGCATGAACGCAAGGCCGTGGGCGGGGGGCAGCCGCGCGAGCGCAGCGTGGTGGGCGTCATCGGGGCGGGTACCGGCTTGGGGGTGTCGGGCTTGATTCCCGCCCAAGGCGGTTGGGTGGCCCTGGGCACTGAGGGCGGCCACACCAGCTTTGCGCCGCGCGACGAACGCGAACTGGCCATCCTGCGCTTTGCTTGGAAGCAGTACCGCCATGTGTCGGCGGAGCGGCTGTTGTCGGGCCAGGGCCTGGAGCTGATTCACGCCGCCTTGATCGACCAAGCGGGGCGCCGCAGCCGCAGCGCAAGCCCGCTGCGAGCACCGGACATCACCCAACGCGCCCTGGCCCGCACCGATGCGGTGTGCGAACAGGCGGTGGACGCGTTTTGCGGCATCTTGGGCACGGCCGCGGCCAACCTGGCCCTTACGCTGGGCGCCCTGGGCGGCATCTACATCGGCGGGGGCATCGTGCCGCGCCTGGGGTCGTACTTCGATCGCTCCTCGTTTCGCACGCGATTCGAAGACCGCGGCCGCCACAGCGACTATGTGCGCCAGATTCCCACCTACGTGATCCAGTCGGCCGAAGCCACCTTCCTCGGGGCCTCGGCCATTTTGGATGCCCACCTGCAGGCCCAGGGCGGCGAAAGCGCCTTGTCGGTGTTGGCCCAAATTCGGCGCGGCCTGGAGGGCCTTAGCCG
>RGEP01000269.1 GCA_009918225.1 Betaproteobacteria bacterium
GGGTTGAAACGCGGGTCGTTGTACATCTTGAACTGGCGGTAGACCTTGAAGTAGGCCCTTCCGGCCAGGCTGTCTGCCAACAGGGCATCCAGGCAGCTGGCCAGGTCTCGCCGCTGCTCTTCCAAGCGCTGCAGCTTGACTCGGCTGGCCACACGGTGGGTTTCGTCCACGTCCTGGCGCTGCGTCTGTTGGCGCATGGCGTGCACCTTGAGCGCCATGATGGACAAGCGGTCCACCATGCTGCCGGCGGTTTCGCTGTTGAGCCGCGCACCAGCCGGTGCGCGCGACTGGGGCGCGTCGCTGCGGGCGGACTGCGCGTCCACCAGGCCCAGGGACTGCAGCAACCACTCATCCACCCGTTCGGTGGCGTCGTTGCGCGCCTGGTTGTAGCGGTCAATGGCCCGCTTGTTGGCGGCGATGTCCGCATCGGCCACCTGGGTGCGCCGGGCCAGGTCCTCTTCGGCCCACAGCAGGCTGTTGTAGCGGTGGTTGGTGCTCACCCAATGCCACAGTGCTTCAGGCGCAGTGGCGTTGCTGGCGGCCGCCTGGGCCACAGCGGGGTTGGGCTCGGCGGGCGAGGGCCAGCCCGCCTGGGCCAGCAAGCGGTCCTGCAGGGCCAACACATCGGCGGCCACCATCGGTGGGTGTGGGGGGGCAGCTGGAGGGGTGCCTGGTGTGGAGGCGGAAGCGGCCATGGCATCGTTTTGTATGATGAAGCGAGGATTATCACGGGTGCGATGCCGCACCGATCGATGCGGCCCCACGACCCCCTGCCCCCCAACCGACTGCGCGTCATGCATGTGGCCAGCGGTGGCTTTTCCGGCGCCACCCAGGTGGCACTGGACCTGACCGTGGGTGGGCAAGCCCATCATGAAACCTTGCTGGTGCTGCGCCACAAGCGGCGCACGCCCATGGCACGGGTGCAGGCCCTGCGCGAGCAAGGTGTGCCGCTCGAACTGGTGACGGGCTGGAACCACCTGTCCACCATACGGGCGCTGCGCAAGCTGTGCCAGAACTGGAAGCCCGATGTGGTGGTGGGGCATGGCTTTCCTGAACACCTGCTGGCCCGCTGGGCTGCACACCGCGCGGGCGTGCCCGTGTTGGTACAGGTTGAACACAATATGCGCGAGCGATACAGCGCCTTCAAGCGTTGGCAAGTTCGGCAATTGGCGCCCCACACGGCAGCCTTCGTGGGGGTGTCCGACGCGGTGTCGGGCGTGCTGCGCGACATGGGACTGCCCCAGCCTCGGGTGCGCACCCTGCGAAACGGCACCGCGCTGCAACCCTTTGCCCACAGCGATGCACAGCCCTGGACGCAGCGCGAGCCCGCGCTGTTCATGGCCGCACGCTTTGGCGCGCAGAAGGACCATGAGACCTTGATACGCAGCCTGGTCCCGCTGGCCCGTGACCATGGGCTGCGGCCAGCCCTGCGCCTGGCCGGGGGCGGGTCGGCGCGCCACCTGCAGGCGGCCATGGCCCTGGTGCAGGAGCTGGGTCTGCACGATCAGGTGAGTTTCCTGGGCCACCGGCCCGATGTGCCGCAGTTGCTGATGCGCCACCAGGTGGCGGTGTTGAGCACCCACTACGAAGGCTTGCCCCTGAGCCTGGCCGAAGCCATGGCCGCCGGCTGCGCGGTGGTGGGGTCTGATGTGGCCGCGGTGCGCGAAACCTTGGGCGATGGGCAATGGGGCTGGCTGGCCCGCGCGGGCGATCCGCAGTCGTGGGCCGACACCCTGGCCGCGCTGTGGCGCCAACCGGAGGCGACCGCTGAGAAAGCGGCAAAGGCGCGCGAGCATGCGCGCGCGGCGCTCTCGCGTGAGCGCATGGTCAACGAGTACGCCGCCCTGTTTGATGAACTCTGCGGCGCTGCTGGTCCTGCGGCTGCATCGGCGCTTCTGCCTACGAAGCAGCCCATGGAGCAGCCCATGGAGCAGCCGATGCAGCAGCCGATGCAGCAGCCGATAGAGCAGCCCTGGCTCAGCGTGTTGATACCCGCCCACAACGCCGGCGCTTACCTGGACGAGGCCTTGCAATCGGTGGTGTCGCAACTCGACGCGCAAGCCGAGGTGCTGGTGTTCAACGATGGCAGCACCGACCAAAGCGCTGAGGTAATGGAGCGCTGGAAGGCCTTGCAGGACACCGCCCACGCTCAAGGCCATGGGCCGCAGCTGCGCGTGTGGCATCAGGACCCAAGCGCTGGCGTCAGCGCCGCGCGCAATGCCCTGCTGGAAGCCGCCCGGGGACAGTGGCTGTGGTTTATCGACGCCGACGACCGCTTGCGCCCCGGCGCCGTGGCCCAACTGCAGCGTTTGGTGCAGCACAAACCTGAACTGCAAGCGGTGGTGGTGGACCATGCTGTGTTGCGTGCAGCGCCCAGCTGGAAGCACCGCGTGCGCGGTGAGGGCCACCGGCGCAGCCTGCCACAAGCCAGTGGTGCGATTGCGGCTGGGCCCGCCTTGATGCAGGGGCTGATGGCCGGTGGGCAGTGGCATGTGTGGGGCAAGGTGGTGCGGGCTGATGCTTGGCCCGCTGGCTTGCGCTTTCCCGCGCAGCGGGTGTTCGAAGACCTGAGCGTGGTGCCCCGCCTGATGGCCGGCATCGAGCACGCGTGGTACCTGGCCGAGCCCTTGGTGGAGTACCGCAGCAACCCCGGCAGCATCCTGGGCTCGATGAACCCCGCCAAGCTGCGCGACTGGGCCCTGGCCCTGGATGATCTGTCGCGTGCGCCTGGCTTTGACACCGCCTGGGCCGACTTCACCGTGCAGCAGGCCTTGCGGCTGCGCCGCGTGGCGCAGCGCCTGCGCACCCCCCTGCCCTG
>RGEP01000270.1 GCA_009918225.1 Betaproteobacteria bacterium
CGCCAAGGCCGCCGACACGCTCACGGGCGCCTACCTGGGTGCGCGAAAGCATATCGGCAGCGGCTTCACGAGGTTGGTGGATGAATCCACGCCGCGCCTCATCCTGGAAGGGGCCCGCGAGCACAACCTGCAGAACATCAGCGTGGAGTTCCCGCTGCAGCGCCTGGTGTGCGTCACGGGCGTGTCCGGCAGCGGCAAGAGCACCCTGATGCAGGACGTGCTCTACCCCGCCTTGGCCCGCCACTTCGGCAAGGCCACCGAAACCCCCGGCGCGCATGACCGGTTGCTGGGTGCCGATTGGCTGGCCGATGCGGTGTTCGTGGACCAAAGCCCCATCGGCAAGACGGCGCGCTCCAACCCCGCGAGCTACGTGGGGGCCTTCGACGAAATCCGCAAGCTGTTTGCCGACGCACCCGCAGCCCGGGAGCGCAGCTACACCGCCGGCATGTTCAGCTTCAACGCGGGCGACGGCCGCTGCCCCACTTGCGGCGGCTCGGGCTTCGAGCATGTGGAGATGCAGTTCCTGTCGGATGTGTACCTGCGCTGCCCCGACTGCGACGGCAGCCGCTACCGCCCCGAAATCCTCGAGGTGAAGATCGAACGGTCAACCGGTCCTCAATCGGGGTCAGATTCCAATTACCGCAGCCTGAGCGTGGCGGATGTGCTCGAGCTCACCGTCAGCGAAGCGGCCGAACTGTTCAAGGCCGACCGCGACGTGATCCGCGCGCTGCAGCCCATCGTCGATGTGGGCCTGGAGTACGTGAAGCTGGGCCAGCCGGTGCCCACGCTGTCGGGCGGCGAGGCGCAGCGCCTGAAGCTCGCGGGCTTTCTGGCCGAGGCCGCCAAGAGCCGGTCGAGCCAGCCGCTGGCCACGCGCGGCACGCTGTTCCTGTTTGACGAACCCACCACCGGCCTGCACTTCGACGACATCGCCAAGCTGATGCGGGCGCTGCGCAAGCTCTTGGACGCAGGCCACTCGATCATCCTCATCGAGCACAACCTGGACGTGATCCGGGCCAGCGACTGGCTGATCGACCTGGGCCCAGAGGGCGGGGAAGAGGGTGGTGAACTGGTGTGCCAAGGCAGCCCCGCCGATGTGGCCCGGCACCCCAGCTCCCACACCGCCGCGGCCCTGCGCGACTACGCCCAGGCCCTGGGCACGGTGGTGGCCGTTCGCGAATCGAGTGTCGGGCTCCGCTGGGAAAAAACGGGGTCGGATCCGATTTTTTCGCAGAAAAATATCGGCTCTGACCCCACCTCGCCCAAGCCATCCGCATCGTCAACGCCCGCGAACACAACCTCAAGGGCCTGTCTGTTGACATTCCCCGCGGCCAGTTCAACGTCATCACCGGTGTGAGCGGCTCGGGCAAGTCCACCCTGGCCTTTGACATCCTCTTCAACGAAGGCCAGCGCCGCTACCTGGAGAGCCTCAACGCCTACGCGCGCAGCATCGTGCAGCCGGCGGGCCGCCCCGAGGTGGATGCCGTCTATGGCATTCCGCCCACCGTGGCCATTGAACAGCGCCTGTCCCGTGGGGGGCGCAAGAGCACCGTGGCCACCACCACCGAGGTGTGGCACTTCCTGCGCCTGCTGTGGGTCAAGCTCGGCCTGCAGCATTGCGTGCACGACGGCGCGCCCGTCAAACCCCAGAGTGCGGAGAGCATCGCCGCGCAGCTGCTGCGCGACTACCGGGGCCAGCACGTGGGCCTGCTGGCGCCGCTGGTGGTGAACCGCAAGGGCGTGTACACCGACCTGGCCAAATGGGCCAAGGCCCGCGGCCACAGCCACCTGCGTGTCGATGGGGAGTTCTTGCCGGTGGACCCCTGGCCGCGCTTGGACCGCTTCAAGGAACACACGCTCGAGCTGCCCATGGGCGACCTGGTGATCGACCCCGCCCACGAAACGGAGCTGCGGGCCCTGCTGAGCAAGACCTTGGAGGTCGGCAAGGGTGTGATGCACCTGCTGCACCCGCTGAAGGGCTTGCAAGAGGCCATGGCCGATGGGCAGAGCACGGCTGCCATCGGCCGCACCACCGTGTTCAGCACCAAGCGGGCCTGCCCCAGCTGCGGCACCAGCTACGCCGAGCTTGACCCGCGCCTGTTCAGCTACAACAGCAAGCACGGCTGGTGCGGCACCTGCGTGGGCACGGGCCTGAAGCTCAGCCGCGAACAGCGCAAGGCCTTCGACGACTCGGTTCGTGATGAAGACAACCGGGGCCGCGAGCAGAACTTCCCCTCGGAAGAAGCCGAGGTGGAAGGGCTGGTGGACGAGGCCTGCCCAGACTGTGAGGGCACACGCCTGAGCGCCACGGCCCGCGCGGTCACCTTCCAAAGCGAGCCCATCACCGAGGTGGCGCGTTGGTCCGTCAGCCAGGCCAGGCGGTGGGTGGAGCGGCTCGAGCTGCAAGGCCGTGAAGCCGACATCGCCCGCGACGTGATCACCGAAATCCACAGCCGCCTGACCTTCCTCGAGGAAGTGGGCCTGGGCTACCTGACGCTGGACCGCGCCGCCCCCACGCTCAGCGGCGGCGAGGCGCAGCGGATTCGCTTGGCTGCACAACTGGGCAGCAACCTCCAGGGCGTCTGTTACGTGTTGGACGAGCCCACGATAGGCCTGCATCCGCGCGACAACCAGATCCTGCTCAAGGCCTTGGCGCGCCTGGGCGACAAGGGCAACACCCTGGTGGTGGTGGAGCATGATGAAGACACCATCCGTCGCGCCGACCACCTCATCGACATTGGGCCCAGTGCCGGCAAGCGTGGGGGCCGCGTGATTGCCCAGGGCACCGCAGCC
>RGEP01000028.1 GCA_009918225.1 Betaproteobacteria bacterium
ACCCGCTGACCCTCAATCTCGCGGGATGAAGAGGGTCTTGGGCTATCGGTTGGAGACTTGTCCCTGCTGTGGGCAGCAGCACATCCGCACCCTTTGCTGATCGATCCCAACGTATGTTCCCTCGACCGTCGCGTCGAATTTCTTGCGAGCCTGTTCGCACAGCGGATCGCTACATCAACTCGATGCCTTCGAGATCATTGGATTCGTAAGGAAGGCTAGAGGCTCATGCGCCGCTAGTGAAAAGCTGTGGCCAGCCTACCCCTTCTCGACGATAGGGCCGCAAGTTGACTTGATCTGCTTCGGCGAGGTAGCCTTCAGGGCAGATTGGGCTGCTTGTCCCAATCCTGTCCCACTAACCCAAGGGATGTGGGCATTCCAGAGGATGCTGCCGCCTACAAGGCCAAGACCATCATCGTGAACAAGCGCTCGATGGCCGCGGGCTATGCGGGCCTGGACAACGAGCTCTTCTACATGGACAAGACCATGATGGTGTTCGGGGACGCCAAGAAGGTTGTGGAAGACATGGTCAAGGCCGTCGAGTGATTCCCGGCTAGGGGTTTGCGTATGTGTTCATGGGCAACCGGTACCGCTTCTCACAGATTGACGCGTGGTCGCGCGCCATGGCCGCGTACCTGCAATCGCTGGGGCTGGCCGCCGGTGACCGCGTGGCGGTGATGCTGCCCAATGTGCCGCAGTACCCGGTGGCCGTGGCCGGCATCCTGCGCGCGGGCTATGTGGTGGTGAACGTGAACCCCCTGTACACGCCGCGCGAGTTGGAGCATCAGCTCAAAGACTCCGGGGCACAGGCCATCATCATCTTGGAGAACTTTGCGGCCACGCTGCAGCAGGTGCTGGAGCGGGTGCCCACACGCCACATTGTGTTGGCGGCCATGGGCGACCTGCTGGGCCTGGTCAAGGGAACCCTGGTGAACTACGTGGTGCGCAACAAGCGCAAGCTGGTGCCGGCGTTTTCGCTGCCGCAAGCCGTGGGTTTCAAGGCGGCCCTCAAACAAGGCCAGGTGCGCCCGGTGCGGCCCACGGCGGTGGGCCCGGACGATGTGGCGGTGCTGCAGTACACCGGGGGCACCACGGGGGTGAGCAAGGGCGCCGTGCTGCTGCACCGCAACCTGGTGGCCAACCTGCTGCAGGCCGAAGCCTGGTACCAACCGGCGCTGAAGAAGATCCCCGACGGCGAGCAGATCGTCACGGTGTGCGCGCTGCCCCTGTATCACATCTTCGCCTTCAACGCGAACATGCTGCTGGCCATGCACATGGGCGGCTGCAACATCTTGATTCCCAATGCGCGCGACATTCCGGCCCTGCTCAAGGCTTTGTCGACCGAGCGCTTCCACAGCTTCCCAGCGGTCAACACCCTGTTCAATGCGATTGCCAACCACCCCGACTTTGCAACGGTGAACTGGAGTTCGCTCAAGATCAGCGTGGGTGGCGGCATGGCGGTGCAAAGCGGCACGGCCAAGCTGTGGCTCGAGAAAACCGGATGCCCCATCGTCGAGGCCTATGGCCTGTCGGAGACCTCGCCGGCGGCGACCTGCAACCCGGTGGACGCCACGGCTTGGACCGGCAGCATTGGCCTGCCCATGCCCAACACCGACATCACCTTGCTCGACGATGAGGGCCATCCCGTGGCCGTCGGAGCGGTGAAGGTGGTGGTGGTCAAGCGCGACCCGGCGCTGACCGAAGACAGCGTGCGCCAGTGGTGCGAAACGAACCTGACCGGCTACAAGCGCCCCAAGGTGGTGGAGTTCCGCCAAGAGCTGCCCAAGACCCCAGTGGGCAAGATTCTGCGGCGAGAGTTGCGGGGGTGACGCGGGCAAGCTCGGGCGTGAGCCCCGTGGGGGTTGCTGCGCGTACTGGGCCTACTGTGCCCACTGGTCATGCTGGGCATGCTGAGCCCACCCGGCTGCTGGGCATCGTCAGCGCCCTGCCCGAAGAGCTGGCGGCCATTCTGGAGATGGTGGAGGCACCGCAGACCACGGAAGTGGCGGGGCGGCGCCTGCACCGCGGCCATCTGCAAGGGCACGAGGTGGTGCTCACGCTCAGCGGCATGGGCAAGGTGGCCACGGCGCTGACGACCACCCTGCTGATCGAGCGCTTCGGCGTGGGGGGCTTGTTGTTTTCTGGGGTGGCCGGCGGCCTGGGCCCCGGGGTGCAGGTGGGTGACGTGGTGCTGGCACGCACCCTGATGCAGCACGACCTGGATGCCTCGCCCTTGTGCCCACGCTACCAAGTACCCGACCTGGGCATGGACGAGCTGCCCACCGACCCCACCCTGCGCGCAGCCCTGGCTGCAGCGGCCCAAGCGGTGGTGCAAGCCCCTCCTGCAGCGGCCGCGGCTTTTGGCTTGAAGCAGCCTGCGGTGCATGAGGGCCTGGTGATCAGCGGGGACCGCTTCATCGCGTCTTCGGCCCAAGCAGCCACGCTGCTGGCGGAGCTGCCACGGGCGCTGGCCGTGGAAATGGAAGGCGCTGCCATGGCCCAGGTGTGCGCGGCGTATCGCCTGCCCTGTGCCGTGCTGCGCTTGGTGTCGGACCGGGCGGACGACCACGCGCATGTGGACTTTCAGCGCTTTTTGACCGAAGTGGCTTCGCCCATGAGCCGGGAGATCATCGCGCGCGCCGTGGCCGCTTGGGCGCAGCCTGCGCCGCGCTGAAGCCGCGCAGCCGCCTCGGCCAAGGGCCCGGCCATGAGGCATGATGGGCGCCAGGCACGAGCACGATGAACCCACGACTGTTTTCCGAGGCCCCCAGCGCGCCGGCCTGGCGAGCGGGTGAAACCTTTGCATTGCCGCCCACGGCGGCCCGACATGTACAGGTGCTGCGGCTGCAGCCAGGCTCGGCGCTGACCCTGTTCAACGGCAGCGGCGGGCAGTGGCAGGCCGAGGTGCTGCGCATGGGCCGACACGAGGTGGAGGTGCGCTTGCTGAAGCATGAGGCCGTGGAACGGGAATTGCCGCTGGCCGTGACCCTGGCCATCGGCATGCCGGCCAACGACCGGATGGACGACCTGGTGGAAAAGGCCACCGAGCTGGGCGCCTCTGGCATCGTGCCCTTGGTGAGCGAGCGCTCGGTACTGAGGCTGTCGGGCGAACGGGCCACGAAACGCCAGGCCCATTGGCAGGCCGTGGCCGTGGCCGCCAGCGAGCAGTGCGGACGCAACCGGGTGCCGGTGGTGCACCCCGTGCAGGCCTTGGACGCCTTCCTGGGGCAGGGGTCTGTTGGCGAGGTGAGCGCCCGCTGGCAACTGAGCCTGGCCCCCGCGGCCACCTCCTTGGTCGATGCGTGTTTTCTCGATTTTCCAGTGGATTTATTGAAAGCAAGCGCCCACTTGTGTGTGCTCAGCGGCCCGGAAGGCGGCTTGTCCACGGTCGAGCAGGCGCGCGCGCAACAGGCCGGCTACCGCCCGGTGAGCCTGGGCCCACGAACCCTAAGGGCCGACACGGCCCCGCTGGCAGCGCTGGCGGCCGTGACGGTGCTGGCTGGACGGGGCACAGCGCCGGCGCCAAGCGCAGGTCAGGGGGCTGCTGCATGAACCGCCGTTTGGCCCTGCTCGTCTTCTGCCAAGGCTTGTTCATGACGAACAACGTCACGTTCATCGCCATCAACGGCCTGGTGGGCTTTGCCTTGGCGCCGGTGGCCTGGATGGCCACGCTGCCGGTCACCGGTTATGTGGCCGGCGGCGCGCTGGCCACGGGCTTGGTGGGGCGGCACCAACGGCGCTATGGGCGGCAGAAGACCTTCATGATCGGGCTGGCGGTGGCCATCCTGAGTGCGGGCGCCTGTGCCTGGGCCGCGATCAGCCAGAACTTTTGGCTCTTGAACATCGCCACCTTGGCTGCGGGCTACTACAACGCCAATGGCGCGCTGTACCGCTTTGCCGCGGTGGAGTTGGTGGAAGAGGCCCACAAGGAAAAGGCGATCTCCTGGGTTTTGGCCGGCGGGGTGATGGGCGCCTTTGCCGGGCCCAATCTGGCTTCAGGTGCGCGCGATGCGCTGGCCGATGCACCCTTCGCTGGCGCCTATGTGGCCCTCATGGGCGTGGGCTTGCTGGGGCTCTTGGTGATGTCGCGCCTGCGCTTTCCGGCCCTGCCGGGTCAGGGACTTGCAACGCCGCAGGGGCGCTCCTTGGGGGAGATCGTGCGCCAACCGCTGTTCATCATTGCGGCGGCGGGCTGTGCAATCGGCTTTGGCATCATGAACCTGCTGATGGCGGCCACGCCCATTGCCATGTCGCAGTGTGCGCACCCCTTCAAAGAGGCCGCCTTCGTGCTCGAGTGGCATGTGCTGGGCATGTTCGTACCCAGTTTCTTCACGGGCAAGCTGATCAAGCGATACGGCGTGCTGCCCATCATGAGTGCCGGGTTGGCCCTCAACGTGTTTTGCGTAGCATTTGCGCTCTCCGGCGAAGACGTCATGCACTTCTTCGTGGCCTTGCTGGCCTTGGGAGTGGGCTGGAACTTCCTGTACATCGGTGGCAGCACCCTGGCCACACAAGCCTGGCGGCCTGAGGAAAAGACCCGGGCACAGGCCGCTCTGGACTTCTGCGTGTACGCCACGATGACGCTGACCTCCTTCAGCTCCGGCGCGCTGGTGACCACCGGGGGCTGGACCTCGATGAACCTGGGGGCGCTGCTGCCGCTGGCCCTGATGGGGGCTGCACTGCTGTGGTTGCGGCAGGTTCAGCGCGTGCCGCAGGCGGGCTGAACGCAAGGGGCATCGGCTGCATCCTTGCGGGCCGGGCCGGGGTTTTTTGCCACGGCCTTCAATCTTGCAGGCGGTGGCGCGCTTCCCAGGCTTGCAGGGCCTGCTTGCGCACCGGTCCCCAGCGGTATTGGCCGATCTCGGCTGATTCACGGATAACGCGGTGGCAGGGCACCAGCACGGCCACGGTGTTGGCCGCCATGGCCGTGCCCACCGCGCGCGCGGCCTTGGCTTGGCCGCAGCGGCGGGCCAGTTCAGCATACGACAGCACCTGCCCGGGTTCTGTTCTGACCAAGGCCTCCCACACCTTGAGCTGAAACGGCGTGCCGCGCAACAAAAGGCGGGCGCGCGGCTGCGGGGCGAAGGCTTGGGCCAGGGCCGAGGTGACCGCGGCCTGTGCGTGAACCCAGGTGGCCCGAGGCCACAGGCCACGCATCTCTTGCTCTTGCTGCGGGTTGGGCTGGTCGCCCAAACTCAGGTGGCACAGGCCCCTGGGCGACAGGGCGGCCAAGCCCCAGCCCACCGGTGTGGGCGCCCAGCCCCAGGACAGCGCCAGGCCCGCGCCGCCTTGGCGGGCCTCGCCCGGGGTCATGGCCTCCCACTGGATGAGCAGGTCGTGCAAACGGCCGCCACCGCTCAAGCCCGCAGCGTGCGCCGCATCCAAAACCGTGGCGCCTTCGCGCAGCTCGGCCAAGGCGCGTTCCTTGGTGAGGAACTGCAGGAAGCGCTTGGGCGAAATGCCGGCCCATTCTTGGAAGACGCGCTGAAGGTGAAAGGGGCTGAGCCCAACTGCCTGCCCCAGTTCTTCCAGTGAGGGGCCACCCTTGGCACTGTTGGCCGCGGCCGATAGGTGCGCGATCACGCGTGCAACGGTGGCGTACTGGGCTTGTCGGTGCGAGTGCTCAAGCAGGGGCGAGGCGGCGGGTGGGGAAGCGGTGTTCATGCGCAGCAGTGTGCAAGGGCCGGCTCAGAAAATCGACCCGCTTCTTGCGCTGGGCCGCTGGCAGCCGGCAGCCAGGCCCCCGAGCGGGCCGAGCCAGCGCCTTAGCGGGCCGAGCCGGCCACCATATCGAAGCGAAACAGGCGGCATTCGATGGCGCCGTTGAACAGGGGCACTCGGCGGCTTTCTTTCAAACGCATCAGGCTGGGCAGCTTGAGTTCGGGTGTGAGCACCCAGGCCGACCAACCTGCGTACTGGCGCTTCCAGTGGGCGGCCAGGCCTTCGTAGAAGACCGAGGCGTTTCCTTCTTCGAAGTGCTCACGGCTGCCCTGCCCCTTGGCGGCGATGCGCTCGCCATAGGGCGGGTTCATGACGATGGACCCGCGCGCGGCCGGCGCGGGCCGCTGCAAGGCGTCGGCCGTCTTGAATTGAATGGCATGGGCGACGCCGGCACGTTCGGCATTGCGTTGCGCGAAGTCGGTCATGCGAAAGCTCACATCGCCGGCCCACACGGCCACGCGGGGCGGGTGGATGGCCGAACGCGCTTGGGCTTTGAGGCGCTGCCAATCGGGCAGATGGGGCGCAAAGGGCGCGAGCTTTTCAAAAGCAAAGGCGCGTTGCAAACCGGGGGCCATGCCGCAGGTGATTTGAGCGGCTTCGATGGCGATGGTGCCCGCGCCGCAGCAAGGGTCGAGCAGGGGACCGTCTTCTTCTCGGCCTTGCCAGCCGGCTGCCGCCAACATCGCCGCGGCCAGGGTTTCCTTCAACGGGGCCTCGCCCTTGACATCCACCCGGCCCCCGCGCGCATCGCGCCAGCCGCGTTTGAACAAGGCCTCGCCGCTCAGGTCCACATAGAGCATGAAGTCCTCGGGGCCCAGGTGCAAGACCAAGGGCAGGTGTGGGCGCTGCGTGTCCACGCTGGGGCGCGCGCCGGTCTTGTCGCGCAGCACATCGCACACGGCATCCTTGATGCGCAAGGTGGCGAAGTTCAGGCTCTTCAAGGGGCTGCGCCAGGCGCTGGTGTCCACACGCAAGGTTTGATCGGGCGTGATCCAGGCAGGCCAGTCGACGTCGCAGACGGCGCGATAGAGGTCGTGTTCGTCACGGTAGGCGTCGCCCCGCAAGGGCCACAACACCCGTTGGGCCAAGCGGCTGTGCAGGTTCAGCTTCAGGGCCTCCAGTGGGCCGGCGGTGACGCACACGCCGCCTCGGCGCTCTTCAATGGGGACCGATGCCAACAGCGCACGGCACTCGGCCGCCAGCAAGGGCTCCACCCCCTGGGCACAGGGCAGAAAGATGGGAGCGCGGGTGTCAAGAGGCATGGGTCAAGTGTGGGGTGCGGGTGCGGGCCCGGGCCAGACAAAAGGCCTGTGGCGTGATCAAGGCCAGCGAGGGTTCAGATGGTCTTGCGCAAACTGGCCGGCGCAATCTTCAGCGCTTCGCGGTACTTGGCCACGGTGCGGCGGGCCACCTGTATGCCTTGCTCGGCCAACATGTCCGAGAGGTGGTTGTCGGACAAAGGCTTCTTGGGGTCTTCTGCGGCGATGAACTGCTTGATGAGGGCGCGTACCGCGGTGCTGGAAGCGTTGCCGCCGGCTTCGGTGTTGAGCGACGAGCCAAAGAAGTACTTGAGCTCATAAGTGCCAAAAGGCGTGGCCATGTACTTGGCGGTGGTCACGCGCGAGATCGTGCTTTCGTGCAGGCCGAGCTCGTCGGCGATCTCGCGCAGCACCAAGGGCTTCATGGCGATCTCGCCATGGGTGAAGAAGTTCTTCTGGCGCTCGGCGATGGCCGACGACACGCGCAGGATGGTGTCAAAGCGCTGCTGGATGTTCTTCATGAACCAGCGCGCTTCCTGCAGGTGACTCGACAGCGGCGAGGCGTTCTTGCCGCGGCCCTTCAGCGCACCAGCGTAGAGCTCGTTGATGCGCAGCTTGGGCATCACATCGGGGTTGAGGACCACCCGAAAGCCACGCCCAGCGCGTTGCACGATGACATCGGGAATGACGATGGCGCCCACATCCGAGGCGAAAGCGCGGCCCGGCTTGGGGTCGCACTGGCGGATCAGCTGTTGCGCCCAGCGCAGGTCCTGTTCGTCGCAGCCGGTGGCCGCCATCAGCTTCTTGGTGTCTCGCTTGGCCAGCAGGTCCAGGTGGCGTTCCACGATCAACAAGGCCAGTTCACGCTCGGGGTTGGGCGTCATGGCACGCAACTGCAGGGTGAGGCACTCGGGCAGGTCGCGTGCGCCAACACCCACCGGGTCCAAGGCCTGCAGCCACTTCAGGGCGCAGTTCAAACGGTCGATCAGTTCGTCCAGCGCCGCGGACATGGGCTCATCGGCTTCAGCTTCAGCGCTGTCGTCGGTGTGGCCATCGACACCGTCGCCGGTTGTCGAGCCCGTGGGCAAACCCAACAAGGCGCGGGCGATCTCGTCCATCGAGTCTTCGAGCCAACCGTCTTCGTTGAGCGAATCGATCAGCACCTGCAAGGCTGCCCGGTCGGCCTCGGACAGGCGCATGCCCGCCAACTGAGCCTGCAGGTGCTCGGCCAGTGTGATCAGGCCCCGGTCCTGATCGCCCGGGCCCTCGTCATCGTCCCGGTTGGACGCGCTGCCCGAGCCCGTCAGGCTGGGCAATTCCCGGATGCCATCGAAGTCGTCGGATTCGGTGCCGTTTTCCCAATCCGATTGAGCGGTCGTACCAAAGTCGGTGTCGGCCAGGCCGGCGGCTTCAGGGGCTTCACCGGCGTCATCGCCACCGGCGCTGCTGTCGTGGCGCTCCAGCAAGCGCTCGGGCGCCGCAACCTCGGCGCGGGCTGCGGTGTCCAAGGAGGCCTCGAAGGCAGGCGGGGCCTCGTCTTCCATCTCCAGGAAGGGGTTGGCCTCGAGCATCTGGCCCACTTCCTGCTGCAGCTCCAGCGTGGACAGCTGCAGCAAGCGGATGGACTGCTGCAACTGTGGCGTCAGCGCCAGGTGCTGGGACAGCCGAACCTGCAGGGAGGTCTTCATGGCCTGCTCATCGCTGCTTCACAAGCGGAAGTGCTCACCCAAGTACACCTTGCGCACCTGGGGGTTGGCCACGATGTCGGCCGGCGTGCCTTCGGCCAGCACACGGCCCTCGCTGACGATGTAGGCGCGGTCGCAAATGCCCAGCGTTTCGCGCACGTTGTGGTCGGTGATGAGCACGCCGATGCCGCGGTCTTTGAGGAAGCCGATGATGCGCTGGATTTCCAACACCGCGATCGGGTCCACACCGGCAAAGGGTTCGTCCAGCAGGATGAAACGCGGCTGCGTGGCCAAAGCCCGGGCGATCTCCACACGGCGGCGCTCACCGCCGGACAAAGCCGGCGCGGCCACATGGCGGATGCGCTGTATGGACAGGTCGTCGAGCAGGCCATTGAGCCGCTTGTCGATCTCGGCTTCGGCCAGGGCTTTGCCATCGGCGCCGCGCTGCAGTTCGAGTACTGCGCGAATGTTGTCTTCCACGTTGAGCCGCCGAAAGATCGAGGCCTCTTGCGGCAGGTAGCTCAGGCCCAAGCGAGAGCGCTGGTGGATGGGCCGGTCCTGCACCGGCTGTCCGTCGATGAGGATGGTGCCGGCATCGGCGCGCACCAAGCCCACGACCATGTAGAAGGTGGTGGTCTTGCCCGCGCCATTGGGGCCCAACAGGCCCACCACCTCGCCGGGGCACACCCGCAGGTGGCCGCCATCAACCACGGTGCGCGTGCCGTAGCGCTTGACCAGGCCCGTGGCTTCCAGCCCGGTGCGGCTGTCGACGGTGGGGGGCAGGCGCTCGGGCGCGTTCATCGCCGTGTGGCCGCGGGGGCGCCCGGTGCAGCGCCCTGTGCAGGGCCCGTTAAGGTGCCCGGTGAACTGCCCGATGAGGCGGCCGGCGGTGCAGCCGCCGGGGCGGTGGGTGGCGGCGGGACGAACACGCCGCGCACCCGGTCGGCTCGGCCCTCACTGCCGGCTCGTTCGGCGGGGGCCACGCTGAAGGTTTCGCGGCTGCCGTTCCAGACGATGGTTTCGCCCTGCACTTCATCGGCCAGCTGCGTCCCGCGCAAACGCCGCACCACGGCTTTGCCGCTCAGACGAATCAAGGATTCACGGCTGTCGTATTCGATGAGGTCGGCACGGCCTTCTACGAATTCCTCTACCCCGTCGCGCTTTTCGCGGAACTGGGCGGGTTGTTCAGGCCGCCCGCGGGCCACGGCGGTGCGATGCCCCTCGCCCACCTCGGAAACCTCGACACGGTCGGCCAAGATGCGCAGCGTGCCCTGGGTGAGCACGACCCGGCCGTTGAACACCACCACGCGGCGCGCCATGTCAACGGTGCTGCTCTGGTCGGCCTCGATGTTCAGGGTTTGCTGGCGATCGGCCTTTTCTGCCCAGACCCCACCCGTGCCCCACACGCCCACCAAGCCCAAAGCCAGTGCCCACGCCCTGGCCAGGGCGCGATGGCATGGGGGGAACGAGGCAAAGGTGGCGGTCATCGGCAGGCGGTTTCAGCTGAAGGCATGAAACTTGCTGCGACGATTCTAGCGGCCGCGCTGCCCCGCGGGTTTGAGCTGGGCCTGCAAGGGGCCTTTGAGTTGCAGCCGCGATCCGGCCTGTTCAAAGTCGAGGCCTGCGGCCTGGGCCTGCACAGAGCCCTGGGCCCAGTGCACCGGCTCAGCCGTCCAGGCCCGGCCGGACTGCAGGTCGATGTCCAAGACCGAGGTGCGCGCATCAAAGGCCTCCTGCGTGGCGGTGGCCGCGCGGCTGAGCCGCACGTCCCCTTCCAAGCGGATGCGCTGGCCCTCGTCGGTGAGCACGGCCCGCTCGGCCTGGGCCAGAAGCGCCCCTTCCGCATGGTCGGCCATGAGCCATGCCGAGTCCAACTCCACCCGGTCCCCCACCGGGTAGTGGCGCACCTCGCGCGCGCGGATGCGGGCCATCAGCGAGCCGTCGCTGCGGTAGCGCACCAATTCCACGTCGCCCAAGATGTAGTCCGGTGCTTGAGACGGGGGCTCGGCCAAGCGAGCCGCACCGGGCACTGGGGTCACCCGCACCAGCCACCAGGTCATGGCGGCCAGCAGCAGCATCAAGAGCAGGGGCAGGTAGGTGGACAGCAGGTCTCGCAGCCGAATCGACCAGTGCTCGGCCGCGCGCCGGGTGCGGTCCAGGCCCGCTTCAACAGGGCCTGACGGCGGAGGTGCAGACGTGGACGTGGGCGCCACCTCAGCGCGCATCCAGCGTGGTGAGGTGGCCATTGAGCAAGGCGGCGTAAACCCCCTTGGCCATGAGCAAGAGGTCGCAGCACTCGCGCGCTGCACCTTGCCCGGCAGGTGCGGCGGTGATGTGGTGGGCCAGGGCGCGCACCTCGGCATGGGCGCTCGGCGGCACACAGGCAAAGGCCACGCGCTGCAACAAGGGCAGGTCGGGCCAATCGTCACCCATGGCCGCTGCGTCTTCCCACGAAAGCTTCAAGGCCTGCAACACCGACTGCGCCACGGCCGGCTTGTCTTGAACCCCATAGTGGGCGTGCTGCAGGCCCAAGTCGGCCACCCGGCGCCGCACCGCCGGTGAATCGCGGCCGGTGATGACCACTGGGGTGATCCCACCTTGGACGAGCATCTTCAGGCCATGCCCATCCAGGGCATGAAAGGCCTTGAGCGCTTCGCCCTCGGCGCCGATCCACAGCCGACCATCGGTAAGCACACCGTCCACATCGAAGAAGCACACCTTCAGGCCGATGCCCCCGCCCGTGGTGGCGTGGCCTTGCGCAGCCAAGAGGGTTTCGGCGGGAAAACGCAGGGCAGGCGTGAGGGCCATCAGATTACCTTGGCCTGCATCAGGTCGTTGGTGTTGACCGCGCCCACGATGGCACCGCCCGCATCGACCACGAGCACGCTGGTGATGCGATGGGCTTCCATCAGATCGGCGGCCTCGACCGCCAGGGCGTCTTCCGGCACCAAACGGGGATGGGGCCGCATGACTTCGGAGGCACTCAAGTTGAGCAGGGCTTGGCCTTGGTGGCCCGACTCAATGAGCCGACGCAGGTCACCGTCGGTGAAGATGCCCAGCGGCCGGCGCTGCGCGTCCACCACCACGGCAAATCCCAATCCCTTGGCGCTCATGGTGCGCAGCAGTTCGCTAAAGCCGGTCGAAGGCTGCACCAGCGGCAAGGCCTCGCCCTGTCGCATCAGATCGTGGACGTGAATGAGCAGCTTGCGGCCCAAGGAGCCACCGGGATGTGAGCGGGCGAAGTCTTCGGGCTTGAAGCCACGGGCATCCAGCAAGGCCACCGCCAGCGCGTCGCCCAATGCCATTTGCGCCGTGGTGCTGGCTGTGGGGGCCAGGTTTAAGGGGCAAGCCTCCTGTTCGACCGCACAGCTCAAGACCTCGTCGGCGTGCCGGGCCAAGGTGGAATCGTCGCGGCCGGTGATGGCCAAGAGGGGGACCATCAAGCGCTTGAGCACGGGCAGGATGACATTGAGTTCCTCGCTCTCGCCCGAGTTGCTGATGGCCAAGACCACATCCTGGGGCGTGACCATGCCCAGGTCGCCATGGCTGGCTTCGGCCGGGTGCACGAACAGGGCGGGTGTGCCGGTGGAGGCCAAGGTGGCGGCGATCTTTCGGCCCACATGCCCGCTCTTGCCCATGCCCATCACCACCACGCGGCCCTGGCACCGCAAGATGCGCTCCACGCCGCGCGCAAACGAAGCGCCCAAGCGGGCCTTGAGCCCGGCCAATGCCGCTGCCTCGATGTCCAGGGTTCGATGGGCCAGTTCGAGGGCGCGTTGTGGGTTCATGGTGGGGTCAAGCGGAGTACCGATGAGGCGGGCCGTGCGAGAACTTTTCCTCAGGCGTTCTGTGTGTTGGCCTGTGCGGCCATACTCAAGGCTCGCCGATTGTCCAAGCCTTGCAAGGGGCTGTCACCGATAGAAAGGATTCTAGGCACTTGGCCACCTCGCTGGACCTTGCCCTGTTGTACCTGCTGGCCGCCGTGGTCGGTGTGGTGGGCTTTCGGCTGCTCAAGCTGCCCCCCATGCTGGGCTACCTGTCGGTGGGCGTGATCATCGGCCCGCATGCACTGGGCTTGGCGGCCGACTCGGCCAGCGTCAAGTACCTGGCCGAGTTTGGGGTGGTGTTCCTGATGTTTGTCATTGGGTTGGAATTCAACCTGCCCAAACTGCGCAGCATGCGCACCCTGGTCTTTGGGCTGGGGATGTCGCAGGTGGTGTTGACGGTTGCGGGCGCCTTGATCGGGCATGCGCTTCTGGCGTGGCTGTTCATCACCCTGGGCAGCGGTTGGGACCTGGACTGGCGCGGGGCGGTGGTCTTGGGTGGCGCCATGGCCATGAGCAGCACCGCGATTGTGGTCAAGCTCATGGCCGAGCGGCTGGAGTTGGAGTCCGAACACGGCAAGCGGGTCATGGGCGTGCTGCTGTTCCAAGAC
>RGEP01000271.1 GCA_009918225.1 Betaproteobacteria bacterium
ACGGTGATCCGCCAGAACTGCTGCCAGCGCGAAGCGCCATCACATTCGGCCGCTTCATAGAGTGATGCGGGGACGTTCTGCAAAGCGGCCAGGAAAATCACCATGGCCGAGCCGAACTGCCAGGTGAACAACAACACGATGGTCCACATCGAGTAGTGCTCGTCGGCCAGCCATGCGACAGGCTCCAGCCCCAGCTTCACCAGGACCAAATTGACCAGCCCGTACTTGCTGAAGATGAAGCGCCACAGCACGGCCACCGCAATGCTGCCACCCAGGATGGAGGGCAAATAGAACGCGGAGCGAAAGAAGTTGATGCCGCGGAGCTTGTAATTCAGGACATGCGCCACGAACAGCGCAAACCCCACCCGAAGCGGGACGGCCAGCACGGCAAACCAGAGGGTTACACCCAGGCTTTTGCGAAACAGCGGGTCGTCGCCGAACAGCTCGCGGTAATTGTCTAAGCCCGTCCACTGCGGCGGGTCGATGATGTCGTACTGGGTAAAGCTGAGGGCGAAGCTGGTAACAAAGGGAAAGAGTTTGAACAGCAACACCCCCAAGACGAAGGGCAAGACAAATAGGAAGCCGAGCTTCTTGTCCTCGTACATGGGGGTGCCTGCTTCCGATCAGAACTTGTGCTCGAGCGTGACCGAGTAGGCGCGGCCCAGCACGTCGGCGATGCTGGTCAGATAGCCCCGGTACGCCGTGTGGTTGGTCAGCGGCGGCTGGGCGTTGAACAGGTTGCTCACACCCACGCCGATGCCCACGTTCTTGATGCCGGTGTACTTCACCAACAGGTTGTACTGGGTATAAGCGGCCACGTCACGCGGACCTGATGTTCCCGCCCCGGTGGTGGCGGCCAGGTTTTGGTCCCGGATGGAGCTCTGATAGCGCTGAGACAGCTGCGTCATCCACTCGGCGTTCTGCCAGGCCACAAAGGCGGTGTGGCGCCAGCGGTTGTTCAGACCACGGGTGGCGTTGGACAAACCGGCGTTCGGGTTGACCGGCACCACGTCGTTGTACTGCCCCAGAGCGCTGACCCAATCGCCGTTGTTCACGCCCTCAGACTTGGCATCCCAGCGGGTGAGGTAGGCCACATCAATGCCACCCGACACCTGCCCCCAGGGTTGACGGGGAGCGAACCCCTTCAGGCTGAAGTCAATGCCCGAGCCGCGTATCGCACCCACGTTTGAGGGCGTGTTGATCACGGCATCCTTGGTGCCCAGCGGGTTCAAGATACCCAGCGTGCCATCGGCGTTGCGCCTGAACAGGTTGGTGTAGATCGTCGGATTGGCCAACATGAAGTCGATGGCCCGGTTGCCGATCACGTTGTTGATCTGCGTGCTCCAGTAGTCCACGGTCACCGAAACATTCTTGGTCGGCTCGAACGCAAAACCAAAGGTCATGCTGCTGGAGGTCTCAGACTTGACCCCCGCGTTGTTGGGCACCTTGGTGATCTGGAAATAGTTGGTCAGGCTGCAAACCTGTTCGGCCGTGAAGCCGGTCTTGGGCGTGCACACGCCGTTGACCGTGGTGCTGTTGATCGGGTCGTTGAAGGTGGGGATCAGGGTCCGTTCGGTTTCCTTCGTGTAGATCTCAGGCAGAGCCGGCGCGCGATAGCCGGTGTTGGCTGAACCGCGGAACATCAAGCTCTTGATGGGCTGCCAACGCAGGCTGACCTTGGGGTTGACAGTGGACTCGCCCAGATCGCTGTACTTGTCGGCTCGCAGCGACGCATTGAGCGACAGGTCCTTGCGAACCGGGGCCTCGACTTCGGCAAACAACGATGTGATGTCGCGTGAGATCTTGGTGGACGTGCTGGAGTTGGCGCCTGAGGCCTGGCTGTCACCGCCCAGGAGGTCGATCTGTCGGTTCAAGGCGGGCGACAGGTCGTTGCTGGCCAAGCCAATGGCCTGCCAGGTGTCACGCCGCACCTCACCGCCCAAGGCCAGGGACAGCGGGCCGCCGCTCAGGTTCATCAGGTCACGGGTGAAGGTGGCATCAACACTGGAGTTGCCCGCTTTGTGCAAGCGCAGGGTGCGGCCATCGATGCTGGCCGCCTGCAGCAGGGCCAACCCAGCCGGCGTCTGCAAGCCGAAGGGGTTGAGCTTGGGGTCCAGGAAGAGCGTGGTGGCCGTTCCCTGCACCGTAGCGATGCCGGTCACGCTCAGCCAGCCGGACCCTGCCCTGGTGTCGCGCCTGGATTGCCCGAAATTCAAACCGCTTCGGTAGTCCCAGCCCGCAATGGTGCCCTCAAGGCCCACCACGATGCGGTCATTGAAGTGGTTGTCATCGCGGATGCGCGGGCCGGCATCCGCAACCGACCACTGGACGTCGATCGGACGGCCAGCCAGGTTCAGCCCCGGCACGGCCGGAACCAGTCCGTTGCCAGGGTAATAGGGGTGCGCACTGGTCAGACGCACCGTCGGCGCCGCGGGATTGTTGTACTGGTCGACGCTGTACGCACTGCGGTTGATTTCGGCCGTCAGCAGGTGGCCACCGCCCAGGTTCAGCGAACCCTTGGCGTAGGCGGTCATGATGTCGTTCTTGTTGTTGAACGTTGTGTACTGGGTGTTGGCATCCAGGAAACAGGTCTGGCGGCCGCCCGAGGTGCTGGGCACTGAGTAGGGGGCCAGACAGCCACTGGAGAACAGCGGGTTGTAGCGCACCGTGCGCAGCGAACTGGTCGGGTTCGTGGGATCGGTGAAGTTGCCCGGCGTGGCGGCTGCCCCCAAGCCGGGATCGGTGTTGATGCCCAGTTGCTTGAGGGCCGAGCCATCGGTCAGCTCAGGG
>RGEP01000272.1 GCA_009918225.1 Betaproteobacteria bacterium
CCTGTACTCGATGAAGATCAACCCGGAAAAGATCCGTGATGTGATCGGCAAGGGTGGCGCGACCATCCGTGCCCTGACCGAAGAGACCGGCACCACGATCGACATCGGAGAAGACGGCACCATCACCATCGCCTCCACCGATGGCGAGCGTGCTGCGCTGGCCAAGAAGCGCATCGAAGAGATCACGGCCGAGGCCGAAGTGGGCAAGGTCTATGAAGGCCCGGTCACCAAGATTCTGGACTTTGGTGCTTTGATCAACATCCTGCCCGGCAAGGATGGCCTGTTGCACATCAGCCAGATCGCCCACCAGCGCGTCGAGCGCGTGGAAGATTTCCTGACCGAAGGCCAAGTGGTGCAGGTCAAGGTCCTGGAAACCGATGAGAAGGGCCGCATCAAGTTGTCGATGAAGGCCCTGTTGGAGCGCCCTGAGGGCATGCCCGAAGAGGAAGATCGTCCCCGCCGTGAATTCCGTGACCGTGGCGACCGTGGCGATCGGGGTGACCGGCCCCGTCGCGAGCGCAGCGATCGCGGTGAGCGCAGTGATCGCGGTGAGCGCCGCGCGCCCGCCCAGCAGGGCGAGCACGGTGGCGAGGGCTCGGCATCCGAGGGCGGTGCCGGCGAGCAGGGACAGCAACAGCAGCAGTAAATGAAGGCCATCGAAATCGCCGGCTATGGCGGCCCCGAGGTGCTGCGGCTGACCGAGCGCGCAGATCCCGTGGCCGCCCCTGGCGAGCTTTTGATCCGTGTCAGCGCATCGGGCGTTAACCGCCCCGATGTGCTGCAACGCAAAGGGCTCTATCCCATGCCCCCGGGCGTGTCCGACCTGCCGGGTTTGGAAATCGCTGGAGTGGTCGAGGGCGGCTCACCGCAAGACCTGGCTGCTGCGGGCGTGTCGCTGGGCCAGCGCGTCTGCGCTTTGGTGGCGGGTGGCGGCTATGCCCAGCGCTGTGTGGCGCCGGTTGGCCAGGTGCTGCCCATACCCCAGGGTTTGAGCGACCTGGAGGCGGCCAGCTTGCCCGAAACCTTTTTCACCGTTTGGCAAAACGTCTTTGAGATTGCGCGCCTGCAAGAAGGCGAGACCCTCTTGGTTCAGGGCGGCTCCAGTGGGATTGGGGTCACGGCCATTCAGCTGGCCAAGGCGTTTGGCTGTACCGTCATCGTCACCGTGGGTGCTGACGACAAAGGCAGAGCCTGCGTGGAGCTGGGCGCCGACCACTTCATCAATTACAAGACCCAAGATTTTGTGCAAGAGGCCCTCAGGCTGACCGAAGGGGCCGGCGTGAACGTGGTGTTGGACATGGTGGGCGGCGCCTACATCGGTCGCGAGGTGCAGTGCTTGGCCAATGACGGACGTCTGGCCCTGATCGCCACCCAAGGCGGCAACGACAGCGCCTTTGACAGCGGGACGGTGTTGCGCAAGCGCTTGGCGATCACGGGTTCCACCCTGCGTCCCCGGCCCTTGGCCTACAAGGCGATGCTGGCCCAAGGTCTGCGCAAGCGTGTTTGGCCCTTGATTGAGGCCGGTCGTATCCGACCGGTCGTCCACAGCGTCTTCCAGGCTGATTCGCCCGACGGCGCGGTCCGGGCTCACCAGCTCATGGAGAGCAGCACGCACGTGGGCAAGATCATGCTGAGTTGGTAAAGGCCTGCACCATGCGCAAGAAGCTTGTCGTCGGCAATTGGAAGATGCATGGCAACCGCGCGGCCAACGCCGATCTCTTGGCCGGCATCGTGTCGGCTGGGCCCTTGCCCTGCGATGCAGCGGTGTGCGTGCCCTTCGTCTACGTGGCCGATACCGCGGTGTCCCTGGCAGCCTCAAGCTTGCGCTGGGGCGCCCAAGATGTTTCGGCCCATGAGCAAGGGGCGTACACCGGTGAGGTGTCGGCGGCCATGCTGCGGGAGTTGGGGTGCCGCTATGCCATCGTGGGGCACTCCGAGCGGCGCGCGTACCACGGGGAGAGCGACGCCTTGGTGGCCGATAAGGCCAAGATTGCCCTGGGACACGGCATCACACCGATCGTCTGCGTGGGGGAGACCCTGGAGCAACGCGAAGCGGGTCAAACCGAGGCGGTGGTCAAACGACAACTCTCCGCGGTGATCCATGCCTTGGCCCACTGCGCAGGGGAAATGGTGGTGGCCTATGAGCCGGTCTGGGCCATCGGCACCGGCCGAACCGCCAGTCCAGAACAGGCCCAAGCGGTGCATGCGGTGTTGCGTGCCCAACTGCGGGCGGCCACGGCGCAGGCCGACTCGATGAAGATTCTCTATGGCGGCAGTGTCAAGCCTGACAACGCCGCGCAACTGCTCGCCCAAGCCGACATCGACGGCGGTCTGATCGGAGGCGCTGCGCTTAAGGCGGCCGACTTCGTGGCCATTTGTCGAGCCGCCACTTGATCACGGCCTCGGCTTGCCGCAATCCGCGCACGATCTGACCAGCCCTACGTTCCATCGAATTCAACCGAACACTTCAGAACCATCATGCAATTTCTCGCCAACCTGCTGCTCATCGTTCAGATCATTTCCGCCTTGGTGATGATCGGCCTGGTGCTCATACAGCACGGCAAGGGTGCCGATATGGGCGCTTCCTTCGGCAGTGGTGCCTCGGGCAGCCTCTTCGGTGCCACGGGCAGCGCCAACTTCTTGTCTCGCTCCACATCGGCCTGTGCCACGGTTTTCTTTGTGTGCACCCTGGGCCTGGCCTATTTCGGCACGCCCCGCGAAGCACCGGCCGGCGGCTCCAGCGTATTGGAAAAGACCTCGGCGCCCGCAGGTTCAGCCGCCCCGGGCGTG
>RGEP01000273.1 GCA_009918225.1 Betaproteobacteria bacterium
CATCGTCAAGCCCTTCAAGCTTGACGAAGTCCGGGAGGCGCTCAGCGCCCTGGGCGTTCAAGGTTTGACCGTGACCGAAGTCAAGGGCTTCGGTCGGCAGAAAGGCCACACCGAGCTGTACCGCGGCGCGGAATATGTGGTGGATTTCCTGCCCAAGGTAAAGGTAGAGGCCGCTGTGGACGACGCCATCGTTGACCGCGTGATCGAAGCCATTGAAAGCGCCGCACGCACCGGCAAGATCGGTGACGGCAAGATCTTCGTTTCCCCGCTGGAGCAGGTGCTGCGCATCCGCACGGGCGAAACCGGAAAGGATGCACTGTGATGAAAAAGCTACTTGCCACCTTTGCCCTGGCGCTGGCCGCCGTGGGCCTGTTGGGCCTGGCCGCTGCGCCTGACCTGAGCTGGGCACAGGCCGCACCGGCTGCTGCCGCCGCTGCAGCCCCTGCCGCTGATGCAGCGGCTGCTGCCCCAGCGGCCGCGGCCGCGGCCGACGCTGCTGCCGCAGCCCCCGCCCCCGTGCCCAACAAGGGCGACACCGCCTTCATGATGATCGCCACCGTGCTGGTGATCCTCATGACCATCCCGGGCCTGGCCCTGTTCTACGGCGGCCTGGTGCGCAGCAAGAACATGCTGTCGGTCCTGATGCAGGTCTTCGTGATCTTCGCGCTGATCTCGGTGCTGTGGGTGATCTACGGCTACTCGGCCGCGTTCACCGCAGGCAACCCCTTCATTGGCACGCTGGACAAGCTCTTCCTCAAGGGGGTGACCCCCGAGACGGTGGCCGCGACCTTCAGCAAGGGTGTGTATCTGCCAGAGCTGACCTTCGTGGCCTTCCAGGGCACCTTTGCGGCCATCACCACGGCGCTGATCGTCGGCGCCTTCGCCGAGCGCATCAAGTTCTCGGCCGTGATCCTGTTCTCGGTGCTGTGGTTCACCTTCAGCTACCTGCCCATCGCCCACATGGTGTGGTACTGGGACGGCCCGGACGCCATCACCAATGAGGAAACCCTGGCCACCGTCACGGAAGCGGCTGGATTCCTGTGGGCCAAGGGTGCGCTGGACTTCGCCGGCGGCACCGTGGTGCACATCAACGCGGCCATGGCTGGCCTGGTGGGCGCCTACATGGTGGGCAAGCGGGTGGGCTACGGCCGCGAGGCCATGGCCCCGCACAGCCTGACCCTGACCATGGTGGGAGCTTCCCTCCTGTGGGTGGGCTGGTTCGGCTTCAACGCCGGCTCCAACCTGGAAGCCAACGGCACCGCAGCCCTGGCCTTCTTGAACACCATCATCGCCACCGCCGCTGCCACCCTGGCTTGGTGTGCCGGTGAAGCCATGCTCAAGGGCAAGGCTTCGATGCTGGGCGGTGCTTCAGGTGCCGTCTCCGGTCTGGTGGCCATCACCCCGGCCTGCGGCTTTGTGGGCGTGGGCGGTGCGTTGATCATCGGCCTGCTGGCCGGCTTCATCTGCCTGTGGGGCGTGAACGGCCTGAAGAAGATGCTGGGCGCAGACGACAGCCTGGACGTCTTCGGCGTGCACGGTGTGGGCGGCATCTTGGGTGCCCTGCTCACCGGCGTGTTTGCCTCGCCTGACCTGGGCGGCACCGGCATCTGCAACTACGTGACCAACAAGTGCGGCGACGTGGCGGACTTCCCTGGCGTGGCCGCTCAGGTGATGATTCAAGCCCACGGCGTTGTGACCACCGTCATCTGGTCTGGCGTGGTGGCCCTGGTGATGTTCAAGATCGTGGACATGGTGATCGGCCTGCGCGTGACCGAAGAGGAAGAGCGCGAAGGCCTGGACATTTCGTCCCACGGCGAGACGGCCTACAACCGCTGATCGTCCCCCGAAAGATTGTTCTCCTCGGTAAGCGAGTTAAGGCCTTCCGGCAACGGAAGGCCTTTTTTTTGGGGGGGAGGGGGGAAGGCGCCTCAGCGCCGAACCATCACCCGCCGCACGGGCGAAGCCGCTGGGGTGTTGGGGGCGTTGCGCCGGTTGGGCGACAGGGTGCGGGATAGCGGCTCGGCCGTTCGCTGCGTGTCCCAGCGCGGCGCGGTCAGCAGCATGGCGCGATAGGCTGAGGAGGTGACCGGAGCGGCCGGTATCCACATCCGGTCGATCATCTGCAGCACCTCATCGTGGGCCCGGATCATCGCGGGCGTGGGCGACAGCGGCACCAGCTTCCAGCCTGAGGGCTCCAGCCCTTCGCGGATGGCGGTCTGAAGGGCGTGCAGGGCCTCTTTGCGGCGCTCAATGGAAGGCGACCACCCGGGTACCTGGGTGTATTCGATCGACTCTTCCAAGGCCTCGACAGCCTTCAGGGCCGCTGCCAGCAGTGTGTGCATGCCACTCTCCACATTCGCGGCGCAGCCCGAGAGGGCGCGCCGATGGAAGAGTCGACCCGAACCGCTGAAGGTTGAGCCGCGTCAGTCTGCGGTGATCTTGCGGCTGCGGATGATGTTCCCCCAGTACTCCGTCTCGCGCGTCACCAGCGCTGCCAGACCCTGCGGGTCGGCGTAGCGGATCTCGATGCCGCTCTTGTCGGCCGCCGTCTTGGCCTCCGGCGTGGCCAGGGCCTTGCGGGTGGCTTCGGCCAGTTGCGCCAACACTGGTGCGGGTGTGCCGGCCGGGGCGAACAGGGCCACCCAGGCCTCCAACTCAAATCCCGGCATGCCGGCTTCGGCGGTGGTGGGCACATTGGGCAGGCCGGGGTGGCGCACCTTGCCCGTGACCGCATAGGCTTTGAGCTTGCCGGCCTGCACATGCTGCATCACCGA
>RGEP01000274.1 GCA_009918225.1 Betaproteobacteria bacterium
CTCGAACTTCTCCTGGAACTTCTTGCGCATCTCCATGACCGGCGCCATGTTGACCTCGTTGAAGGTGGTCAGGATGGCGTTGGTGGACTGCGACTGCACCAGCCGCTCGGCGATGCGTGCACGCAGGCGGCTCATGGGCACGCGCTGCTCCGGCCGATCGCCCAGGTTCATGGAAGACGGTGCCGCCACAGCCGGCAGGGGTTTAGCGACCGCTGCGGGCACCGGCGCCTGAACCGCCGGGGCCGGCGCTGCGGTGCTGCCGGAGGCCACGGCCGCCAGCACATCACCCTTGGTCACACGCCCGTCCTTGCCGGTGCCCGGCACCGAGCCGGTGCTCAGTTGATGATCAGCCATGAGCTTGGCCGCTGCGGGCATGGCCACGCCGGCCTTGCTGCCACCAGCCGCTGGCGCAGCTGCTGAAGCAGCCGCAGCGGCGGCCGGAGCAGCAGCGGCCGGTGCTGCCGCGGGAGCGGACACCGCGCCCTTGCCTTCGGTGTCGATGCGGGCAATCAACTGGTCGCTGACCACGGTACCGCCGTCGGCCACCACGATCTCGCCGAGCACACCACCGGCGGGCGCCGGCACTTCCAAGACCACCTTGTCGGTCTCGACCTCAATGAGGATTTCGTCGATCGCCACGGCTTCACCGGGCTTCTTCTTCCAGGTCAGCAAGGTGGCCTCGGCCACGGATTCACTGAGTTGCGGAACCTTGACTTCTACGATTGCCATGATGTTTCTTCTCTACTTCACTTGGCCAGGACAAAGCCCTTGAGCTTGCCGAAAGCCTGATCCAGGAGTGCCTTTTGCTGTTCTTGATGCAGATGGGCGTAACCCACGGCCGGTGAGGCCGAAGCCGGGCGGCCTGCGTAACCGAGCTTCTGCCCCTCGAGCATGTTTTCGTGGATGTAGTGCTGCACAAAGAACCAAGCGCCCTGGTTCTGCGGCTCGTCCTGGCACCACACCACCTCGGTAGCGTTCGGGAAACGCTTCATCTCCGTCGCAAATGCCTTGTGCGGGAAGGGGTAGAGCTGCTCGACCCGCACGATGGCCACATCCCAGGCCTTTTTCTCGTCGCGCCGCTTGATGAGGTCGTAGGCCACCTTGCCCGAGCAAGCAATCACACGCTTGACCTTGTCGCCCTCAATCTCCGCGCGGTCAGGGCCTATGACGGTCCTGAACTCGCCCTTGGTGAACTCGCTCATCGGCGAGGTGGCGTCCTTGTTGCGCAGGAGGCTCTTGGGCGTGAAGATGATCAGCGGCTTGCGGAACTGGCGCACCATTTGCCGACGCAACAAATGGAAGATCTGGCTGGCCGAGGTCGGCTGGCAGATCTGCATGTTGTTGTCAGCGGCCAACTGCATGAAGCGCTCGAGTCGAGCACTGCTGTGCTCGGGGCCCTGGCCTTCATAGCCGTGCGGCAGCATCAAGGTCAGTCCATTGACACGGCCCCACTTCACCTCGCCCGAGGCGATGAACTGGTCGATCACGACCTGAGCACCGTTGGCGAAATCGCCGAACTGGGCTTCCCAGATGGTCAGCGTGTTCGGCTCCGCCGCCGCATAGCCGTACTCGAAGCCCAACACCGCCTCTTCCGACAAGATGGAGTCGATCACGGTGAACGGCGCTTGCCCATCGGCCACGTTTTGCAGCGGAATGTAGGTGCCGACATCCCACTTTTCGCGGTTCTGGTCGTGCAAAACCGCATGCCGGTGCACAAACGTTCCGCGGCCGCAATCTTCACCGCTCAGGCGCACGGCATAGCCGCTGGCCACCAAGGAGGCGTAGGCCAGGTGCTCGCCCATGCCCCAATCCATGTTGATTTCGCCACGGCCCATGGCGGCCCGGTCGGCGATCACCTTCTGCACCAGCGGATGCGGCGTGAAGCCTTGGGGCACGGTGGTGATGCGTTCGGCCAGGCGCTTGATCTCGGCCAGGGGCAACGCGGTGTCAGCAGCATCGGTCCACTTCTTGCCCAGGAAGGGTGCCCAGTCGACCGCGTACTTGCTCTTGAAATTGGTGAGCACCGGATCCGAAGTGTGGCGCCCCTCATCGAAGGCCGAACGCAGGTTCTTGATCATCGCGTCCGGGCCGTCCGGCGGCAGCACGTTCTGCGCCACCAACTTGTCGCCGTAGAGCTTGCGCGTGCCCGGGTGCTGGGCAATCACCTTGTACATCAAGGGCTGGGTGAGGGACGGCGTGTCCTGCTCGTTGTGGCCGAGTTTGCGGAAGCAGATGATGTCGACCACCACGTCCTTCTTGAACTGTTGGCGGTAGTCCATGGCCAATTGCGTGCACCACACAACCGCCTCGGGGTCGTCACCATTCACGTGCAGCACCGGCGCTTCGATCATCTTCACCACGTCAGAGCAGTACAGCGTCGAACGGCTGTCGCGCGGGTCGCTGGTGGTGAAACCGATCTGGTTGTTGATCACGATGTGCACCGTACCGCCGGTGCTGTAGTAACGGGTCTGGGCCAGTGCCAGGGTCTCCATGACCACGCCCTGTCCTGCAAAGGCGGCATCACCGTGGACCAGCACCGGCAAGACCTCGTCACCATGCTTGTCGCCGCGGCGCTCCATGCGGGCACGCACCGAGCCTTCCACCACCGGGTTCACGATTTCCAGGTGGGAAGGATTGAAAGCCAGGGACAGGTGAACCGGGCCGCCCGGTGTGGAAATGTCCGATGAGAAGCCCTGGTGGTACTTCACATCACCGGCCGGCAGGTTCTCGGGGGCGGTGTGCTCGAACTCGGCAAACAGGT
>RGEP01000275.1 GCA_009918225.1 Betaproteobacteria bacterium
ATGCACCTGACCCGCCACCGGAGATTCATGTCGCCATTTGAGTCTAATTTGCTTCGGCTTTCTGCGGGCAGGTGATGGCCAGCGTTGGATGGACACACTGAAGCACCACAGGAATCAGGAGTCGAAATCACCAATCAAATGGAAACTTGCAACGTTGCCGCGAGTGATGCACAATGAAGTGGGAACGCAAAGGAGTGCGCCCCCAACAACAAGGAGACATCAATGTTCAACCAAGACACCTGCTGCACGGTGGCACCATACTTTGAGGTACCAGTCGAGAATTTAAGGGCATTCAAGGCTTTGGGACAGCAATTCGCCACCAAGGCAAGGAGCGAGTCTGGATGCATGTACTACACATTCTCTTTCAGTGGGACAACCGCTCACTGTCGCGAAGGATACATCACTGCAGAAGCCATCTTGGCTCACCTTGAGAACGTGAGCGAGTTACTCGAAAAAGCCCTCAAGATCTCCAAGATTATTCGACTGGAGATCCACGCACCGGCCGCCGAGTTGGAGAAGCTGAAGAATCCTCTGGCATCCTTGAACCCGCATTTCTTCGCCTTGGAAGAGGGTATTCGCCGCAGCGGCATCTAAAAAACACTCCGGCAAAACCAATCCAGCTGCGGCCGTGACGTCGAACCTGCCAGCAATGACAGCCACAACGAGCGGAGCTGGCTAGGGCGGAGCGAGCGGCCGACGGCCGCCCACTGCCCCTACTCCTCCAGATCAAACCGGAGAATCCGGTAGCGCAGCCAGCGCCAACGGCTGAGGCGCTCGATCAAGGCGGTGTCGGCCACGGCTGAGGGCAGGTCCATCGCTTCGAACAGGCGGGCCACCACGCCATAGGTGGGCAGGGTGTTCAGGGTGATGTCGTCGTTACCCACCAACCGGAGACCATGGCGGCGAGCCTCGCGGGCATAGCGGCGACAATCCCAGCTGCAATCCACCGGGCCATAGGTGCGGTTGAACACCTGCGCTGAGCGACCGGCCGCCAGTAGACGCAGCAGCCAGGCCAGCGGCTGCACCGGCACGAAATCGCTCAGCACCAGGCGGCCACCGGGGCGCAGCACACGCCGCACCTCCGCCAGGAACCGCTCACGGGCCGGGAAATGAAAGATGCACTCCACCGCCAGCACCACGTCCTGACTGGCGGCCGGCAGCGGCAGGGCGCAGGCATCCGCCACAACCCAGGCCAGGCTGTTGTCGGCCCTGGGTTCGACGCTGCGGCGGGCGACCTCGATCTGACGTGAATCCAGATTCACGCCCGTGAGTGCCAGACCCTGCCAACCGGCATTGAGGCAGGCGATCGTGCCGCCCAGGCCGCAGCCCACATCAAGCACCCGTTCGCGATCGCGGATCCGGGCCTGGTGCAGCAGGCGCAGGCTGAGCGCCTCCGCGGCTTCCGCAAAACCATCCCAGGCCTGATCCGGATCAATGCCGGGCGGATCCCAGTAACCCCAATGCACATGCCGCCCGAAGCGCTGACCCAGGCGGGCATCACCGGCCTCCAACCGCTGCAGCAGCTGATCGAAATAGGGGAGTGAACGATCCGTGGAACCAAGGCCAGATCTGGCCACCACTCTGCGGCAGAGCCGGTACCACTCAACCCGCCACGTAAGCCTCCACGCTCTCGCTGAGGCGGCGCAGGCCGGCCAGGCCGTCACGCTCGAGGTTGCGCACGCGGTCGCGGCTGATGCCGAGGATGCGGCCGATGCCGGTGAGGCTCAGGGGCTCTTCGGGGTCGGGCACATCGGCGCAGGGGATGCCATAGCGCATCTTCAGGACGCGGCCCTGCAGGTCCGGCAGGCGCTCCAGCAGTGCACGCATGTCACCCCGCAGGCATTCGCCATCCACCAGCTCCTCCGGCTGGCTGCCCTCGGACGCCAGCAGGTCCAGCAGCTCCGTGTCGTCGCCATCGCCCACCTTCGTCTCCAGGCTCACCGGCTGACGGGCGCGGCACAGCAGATCCTTCACCTCCTCCTCCGGCAGATCCACGAACTCAGCCAGCTCCGTCACCGTCGGCGTCCGGCCCAGCTCCTGGCTCAGCTCCCGCTGACCCTTCTTCAGCTTGTTCAGCGTTTCGGTGATGTGGATCGGCAGCCGGATCGTGCGGCTCTTCTCGGCGATCGCCCGCGTGATCCCCTGCCGGATCCACCAGTACGCATACGTACTGAACTTGTAGCCACGCGTCGGGTCGAACTTCTCCACGCCTCGCACCAGGCCGATCGTTCCCTCCTGGATCAGATCCAGCAGTTCCATGTTCCGCTTGGTGTATTTCTTCGCCACGCTCACCACCAGGCGCAGGTTCGCCGACACCATCCGCTCCTTCGCCCGCTGACCCGCACGCAACCGCTTGCGCAGCACGGGCACCGTCAGGCCGGCGGCCTGGGCCAGCTGCTCGTCATCAGGGTCCTGGCCTCCGGCGCGCAACCGCAGTTCTTCGCGCAGCTCCTCCAGGGCCATCAGCTCCTGCACCTGGCGGCCGAGGGTGATCTCCTGTTCATGGCTGAGCAGAGGCACGCGGCCGATGTCGCGCAGATAGGAGCGCACCAGGTCGGTGCCGCCCACCAGGGCTGCGGCATCGCGGTCGGAGCGGATCACGGGCAGCGAAGGCATGGCGCCGACGGTTTACGAAACCTTTGTGTTTCGCAAACCTACCACCTTTCTTCAGGATTTCCCGGCTCAGCGACTCGCCAGAATCCAGGGGCACGGAAGCGGCGAGCGAATGGCGGCAGAGCGCCTGCAGAAGCTGATGGCGG
>RGEP01000276.1 GCA_009918225.1 Betaproteobacteria bacterium
GGCTCAGGGCATGGGGTGCTGTTGCGGTGCGGCTGATCAGACGAAGTTCCGATACCGACGCGATGGCCGCCAAGGCCTCACCGCGAAAGCCCATGGTGCTGACCTGCTCGAGCTCTTGCAGATTGCGGATCTTGCTCGTGGCGTGGCGCTTGAGGGCCAGAGGCAGGTCGCTTGATGGAATCCCCTGGCCGTCGTCCTCGATCACGATGGCCCGTATACCGCCTCCATGCAAGCGCAGCACGATGTCATGCGCTCCAGCGTCCAAGGCGTTGTCCAGCAGTTCGCGTACCACCGAGGCAGGCCGCTCCACCACCTCGCCGGCAGCGATCTGGCTGATGAGTTCGTCGGGCAGTTCCGCGATGGGCCGGGCGGTCAAGGACAACGGGTCCTGCGGTGCGAAGGGCATAGGGCCATTGTAGGGATGGGACAATCTCCGGCTATGGACTGGCTGCTGTTTCTGATCGATTTCATCTTGCACGTCGACCGTCATTTGGCGGCCTTTGTGGCGGCCTATGGCCCTTGGGTGTACGCCCTGCTGTTTGCCATTGTTTTTGTGGAAACCGGCCTGGTGGTGATGCCTTTCCTGCCCGGGGATTCCCTGCTGTTTGTGACCGGCGCATTAGCCGGGGCCGGCTTGATTGACATCCAGATCGTGGTGCCGCTGCTGCTGGTGGCGGCCATTGCGGGTGACCAGACCAACTATGCAATCGGCTCGCGGGTGGGGCAGCGGGTGTGGGCCTGGGAGCACAGCCGCTGGTTCAACCGCCGGGCCTTCGAACAGGCCCACGGCTTTTACGAGCGCCATGGCGGCATCACCATCGTCATCGCCCGTTTCATGCCCTTCATCCGCACGTTCGCACCCTTTGTCGCGGGCGTGGCGGCCATGGACCGGCGCGCTTTCACCCTGTTCAACGTGGTCGGAGCGCTGTTGTGGGTGGTCGGTTTGGCCCTGGCGGGCTACTGGTTTGGCAACCTGGAGTGGGTGCAGCGCCACCTCAGCAAGATCATCTGGGCCCTGATCATCATCCCGGGCTTGGTGGCCATCTTGGGCGCCTGGAAGGCACGCCGCTCGCAGGCGCGCGACGCCACCCACGCCGCTTGAAGGGTGTCAGGGCCTGAACAAGGCCCGCTTCAGTTCCGCCGCACACAGCGCCACGGCCGTGTGGGCTTCCTCCAGCACCCGTCCCATCAGCAGGAATCCGTGAAGCTGTCGCTCAAAACACAGGTGCGTGCAAGGCACGCCCGCTTCAGATAAAGCCTGCGCGTACTGCAACCCTTCGTCACGCAGAGGGTCGTAGCCTGCCGTGATGATGAGGGCAGGCGGCAGCCCTTGGAACTGGGGATGGAGCAAGGGTGAAGCACGCCAGTCATCGTCCCGGCCGCTGGACCCCATGTAGTGTCCGTGGTACCAGGCCAGCATCTCTTGGGTCAGCAAGTAGCCTTGACCGTTTTGCGCGTGTGAAGGGGCGCCGCGGCGCATGTCGGTGGCAGGGTAGACCAGCAATTGGTATCGCAGGGGCGCCGTGCCCTGTGCCTTGGCCTCATCGCGCAGCGCCAGCGCCACCACGGCCGCCAGGTTGCCGCCGGCACTGTCACCGCCCACCGCCAAGCGCTGCGCATCGATGCCCAGCGCTTGGGCGTTCGATTGCACCCATCGAGTGGCGGCGACGCAGTCGTCCACGGCGGCGGGGAAGGGATGTTCAGGAGCCAAGCGATAGTCCACCGAGACCACCACCACGCCGGCTTGCAGGGCCAGTTCACGGCACACCGTGTCGTGGGTGTCGAGGTCGCCGATCACCCAGCCGCCCCCGTGAAAGAACACCAGGCCCGGCCTTGTGGCACCGGGTGAAGCCGGCGTGGGCTGGATCACCCGCACCCGCACCGGTGGGGCCCAGGCGGAGGCCGGCTCCAGGTCCACGCTTTGTGCCACGGCCGGCGGCTCCGGTTGCGTCAGGGTCTTGCGTTCGAGGTAGGTTCGCCGGGCTTCATCTGCCGACAGCGTGTGCATCGGCGGTACCCCACGGTCGATCATGAGTTGCAGGAGGGCTTGGGCTTGGGGGTGGAGCATGGCGTGTTTGAGCGATTGCTTGGGTCAAAGGGTACGGCGACGCGCCATCGGCGGGTTGCGCGAGAAGTACTGACGAATGCCGCGGTGCAAGGCTTCAACCAAGCCGGCCTGATAGCTCGAATCGGCCAAGCGGCGTTCTTCTTCAGGGTTGGAAATGAAGGCGGTTTCCACGAGCACACTGGGCACATCGGGGGCCTTGAGCACCGCAAAGCCCGCCTGTTCGACCCGCCGCTTGTGCAAGCGCCCGACCCGGTCGAGCTGGGTGAGCAGCACGCTGCCCAGTTGCAGGCTGTCATTGATTTGCGCCGTCGTGCTCATGTCCAACATGGCCCGCAGCACCTGGGCGTCGGCCACGGGCGCCTGTATGCCGCCGACTGCGTCAGAGGCGTTTTCACGCTCGGCCATCCAGCGCGCCGCGGCGCTGCTGGCCCCCTGCGTGGACAGGGCGTAAACCGATGCACCCCGAGCCTGGGGCGTGAAGAAGGCATCAGCATGAATGGAAACGAACAGATCTGCCTGAACCCGCCGGGCGCGTCGCACCCGGTCACCCAGGGGCACAAAGTAGTCGCCGTCGCGGGTCATGAAGGCGCGCATGCCTGGCGTGGCGTTGATGCGGTCGCGCAGCTGCAAGCCGATGGCCAGGACCACGTCCTTCTCCTTGAG
>RGEP01000277.1 GCA_009918225.1 Betaproteobacteria bacterium
AGTGCAGCAGTTCGATGGCCACCGCCGCCGCGTTGGCCAGCTCGGGGTCGTCGTCGCCACAGGCCATGGCCACGGCCAGACACAGCTGCGGGCGAATGCGGGCCCCGCCCGGGAACACCGCATGCCGCACGGCCGAGACCAGCCGCGGCGGGCAGCCCGGCCCCGTGCTGTGGAGCACCGCGTTTTCCAACGCGGACTCGATGCGCATCAACAGGCTCATGGTGCCTCCTTGGGCATGTGGGAACGAAGGGGGGTAACGGTGGCGTCGCGGTTGTGGGGACAGGCCGCGCGCCGCGTGGGCGCGCCGGGCAAGCCGAACAAGCGGGCCATGGTGTCGGCCGTGGCGCGGCGCTGGGCCTCGTCGCTGGCGTGAATCTCGTGCAGGGCACCGTGCATCAGCTTGCCGGTGAGGCCGCGGGTGAGCGCCTGCAGCACCGCTTCCACATCTTGGCCGCGCGCCAAGCGCCGGCGCGCGCGCCCCATCTCGATTTCGGCCCAGTGCTCGGCGCGGTGCTGCAGCGCTTGAATCAGTGGCACGCTGCGCCGCTGCTGCATCCAGTGTTCGAAGCTGCGCACGCCATCGTCGACGATGGTCTCGGCCTGCTCAATGGCGGCTTGCCGGTTGGACGCCCCCTCGCGCACGATGCCGGCCAGGTCGTCCACGGTGTACAGGTACACGTCCGACAGCCGCGCCACTTCGGGCTCGATGTCGCGCGGCACGGCCAGGTCCACCATCAGCATGGGGCGGCGGCGGCGCTGCACCAGGGCCCGCTCCACGGCGCCCAGGCCAATCAGGGGCAAGGCGCTGGCGGTGCACGACACCACCACGTCGAACTCGCCCAAGCGGGCCGGCATGGTGGACAAGGGAATGGGCGTGGCCCCGGTGCGCGACACCAAGCGCGCTGCGCGGTCGGCACTGCGGTTGGCCACCACCATGGCCGCGGGCTGCCGCGCGGCCACATGGGTGGCCACCAGCTCGATCATTTCGCCCGCGCCCACAAACAAGACACTGAGCTTGCCGAAATCCTCAAACAGCTGGTCGGCCAGCTTCACCACCGCGGCGGCCATGCTGACCGAATGCGCGCCAATCTCGGTGCGGGTGCGCACGGCCTTGGCCACCGAGAAGCTGCGCTGGAACAGCTGGTGCAAGGTGCTGCCCAGGGTGCCCGCCTCCCCCGCGTGGCGCACGGCGGCCTTCATCTGGCCCAGGATCTGCGGCTCGCCAATCACCATCGAATCCAGCCCACTGGCCACCCGGAAGGCGTGGCGCGCGGTTTCGCCGCCCTCGCGCACATAGAGGTGGTCGTTGAGCGCCGCGCCGGGCATGCCGCCCTGCCCGGCCAACCAGCTCATGCCCGCGTGGCACACGTCGCGCATGGTGCCGCCGTGGGTGGCCACGTACAGCTCGGTGCGGTTGCAGGTGGACAGGATGGCGGCTTCGCCGGCCTGCGATTCCAGGTGGGCCCTCAAGGCCCGAAGGTGGTCGCCCAGGGCGTCCTGGGCCACGGCGAATCGGCTGCGGACATCCAGGGGCGCCGAATGGTGGTTCAAACCAATGGAGACGACATTCATGAGAAAGGGGTAGCCGCGCAGATTCCGGGTTGTCCCGAAAATTGGACAGTTCCAAGTGTCAATTTATAGTGATAGTATGACTGTCACACGAAGTTGACAACCCGGAATGCCCCGTTCAGGGCAGATTCGGGAGGCAGGCAGCACCATGAAGCAACCCTTTCCCTTCTCGGCCATCGTCGGACAGGACGAGATGAAGCGGGCCATCCTGGTCACGGCCGTCGACCCCTCGGTGGGCGGCGTGCTGATCCTGGGCGACCGCGGCACGGGCAAATCCACCGCGGTGCGCGCCCTGGCCGCCCTGCTGCCCCCCATCCGGGCCACCCGCGGCTGCGCCTACCACTGCGACCCCGCCCGCCCCAGCCTGAGCTGCGCCGCCTGCCGCGAAGCCGGCTGGAGCCGCAACGCACCCGGCGAAGCCGCCGCCTGTGATGTCGACCTGATCCCCGTGCCTGTGGTGGATTTGCCACTGGGGGCCACCGAAGACCGCGTGGTCGGCGCGCTGGACTTGGAAAAAGCCTTGTCCCAGGGCCAGAAGTCGTTTGAGCCGGGCTTGCTGGCCCGCGCCAACCGGGGCTTTCTGTACATCGACGAGGTCAACCTCTTGGAAGACCACCTGGTGGACCTGCTGATCGACGTGGCCGCTTCCGGCGAAAACGTGGTGGAGCGTGAAGGCCTGAGCGTGCGGCACCCCGCGCGATTTGTGCTGGTGGGCAGCGGCAACCCTGAAGAAGGCGAGTTGCGGCCGCAGCTGCTGGACCGCTTCGGCCTTTCGGTGGACGTGCGCACGCCCAGCGACATTCCCACGCGGGTAGAGGTGATCAAGCGGCGTGATGCCTATGAGCGCCAAACCGACGCGTTTTGCGCGCAGTGGAAGCTCGAAGACCAAAAGATTCGCCAGCAGATTGAAGCCGCGCGCAAGCGGGTGGCCGACCTGGTGGTGCCCGACGCCGTTTTAGAAAAAGCCGCCAGCCTGTGCCTGCAACTGGGCACCGACGGACTGCGCGGCGAGCTCACGCTGCTGCGGGCCGCACGCGCCTGGGCTGCACTGGAGGGCCGCACCAGCGTCACCCTTGACGACCTGCGTGCCGTGGCCCCCAGCGCGCTGCGCCACCGCCTGCGGCGCAACCCGCTGGACGACACCGGTGCCGGCGTGAGGAT
>RGEP01000278.1 GCA_009918225.1 Betaproteobacteria bacterium
ACCGTACCTGCCTGAAAGGTCTGCCCCGTGCCCGAAACAGCCCGCGACTACCGCCATGCCATCCGCCTGATTGAGACCAACCTTGCTGTCAATTTTCGAGTCACGAATGACGGGGGCATCCAGCGGGACACCTCCAAACATTTTCCGATGCTGGGCGGGCGCAAGGTTGAACAGTTGCGCCGCGATGCCGAGGTGGGCAAGGCCCTGATCAAGCTGTACGGTCAGGCTGTGACGTCCGGCAGTTCTGCACAGGGTCAAGCTCCCCTCATCAACCCACGGCAGTTGGCGGTGGTGGAGCGCTTCATGGCGGCGTATGACCAGATTTATGGAGGGCCCGCTGATGGGGGGCAGGTCAGGTCCGCATCACAGGCCCCTGGCCTGCTCAGCCGTACCCCTTCCATAGGGGTCGCTTCAGACCTCAGCGCAGCGGCGCTCGTCGACTCGAATGACTTGTATCGAGTGGTGGAGGGTCGGCTGTGCAGCGACTTGGAGGCGTTCAATGCGCACACGCTGGGTGGCGGCAATGTGATCTTTCGCGCCCTCTACGATCGGACGCAGTTTCTCAAGCCGGTAAGCAGCGAAGCGACGGTGGACTACCTCGACGACGTGTTTGCACAAACGAAGCGGGGGTTCGTGGCGAAGGCGCGCCGCCAGATCGAGGACACCAAGGACCTGTGGATTGCCGAGCACCTGGTGCCGGGTACGGACTTTGAGGAGTTGGAACAGAACTGGCAGGACATGCTGCCGATCCGAGTACGGGCCCTGGAGGCCGGGGGAAGCCTGTCGGACATTCGCGCCAAACTGGGCCCGAAAACCTGCGCGGCGCTATCGGACTACATCAGCGACTGTCATGCCGAGGGGCTCAAGGTTGACCACGCCATGACGCCGATTCGCATTTGGATGGGTCCTCAAGCCCAGACGGTGGAGCGCGCAGTTCAGCTCAATCCAAACCTCTTGCCGGACATGGACGAGCTTCAGGTGCTGTGCCAACTGGTCGAGCAAGGCATGCCGCTGACCGATCTTCAGGCCAATGCCTTGCTCAAGTACATGCCACCGCCAAGCTCCTGAGCGTCCACGGCGCCAAGCATCGGATCGGCGATTCGGAATGTGTTGATGCGCCACCGCGGCGACGCAATGCGCTTGGGTGAAGTGGCGCTGAGCCTGCGGGTGGCAGCCGATTTGGCGGCTGGTGTGTAATTCCGCTGCGACAGCGGGCACCAAGTCAGCGACGGTGAGGGCAAACCCGCACTGTCGCGGGATCTCCAGCAGGAATAGGATCAAAGCCACACTTTTCGTGCGGTTTATCCCTTTCCTTCAACGGAGGCCCCCTATGAACCCAAAGCTTGCTCAACGGCGCTATCGCCTGTCCTCACTGGCGCTGGCGGCTGCCTTGGTGGCCATGGCCCCATCGGCATGGGCACAAAGCGCGGAAGGCTCCATCTTCGGCACAGCGCGCGCCACCAGCAGCGTCACCATCACCAATGTGGAAACCGGCTTCAGCCGTGACGTCAAGGCAGCAGCAGACGGCAGTTTCAGCCTGAGCAAGTTGCCCCCGGGGCGCTACCGGGTCAGCAGTGGCGGGGTGGTCCGCGAGGTCTCGGTGGCCATTGGTTCGGGCTCGCAGGTGAACCTCTTGGCAGCCGATCGGGTGGAGGTGTCCGGAACGCGAACGCTTCGATCCTCAATCGATGTCTCGACGGTTGAATCGAATACGGTCTTCACCCAGGAGCAGATTCAAGCCCTGCCTGTACCGCGCAGCATTGAATCGGTGGCCCTCTTGGCCCCTGGCGTGGTCAAGGGCGACCCTGGCCTCGGATCGGGTACCCTGCCATCGTTCGGTGGTGCGTCGGTGGCGGAAAACGGTTACTACATCAACGGCTTTGATGTCACCAACATCCGCAACTTCCTGGCCTATGCGACCTTGCCCTTTGATGCGATTGCGCAGCAGCAGATCAAGACCGGTGGTTATGGCGCCGAGTATGGGCGCTCGCTTGGTGGGGTGATTTCGCTCGTCACCAAGCGTGGCACCAATGAATGGAAGGGTGGAGGGGCCTTGTACTGGACCCCCAGTGCCTTGCGCGAAGCCGGCCCTGATGTGGCAGACAAGGAGCCCAGCCGTGCTGGCCTGCCCTACCTGTTTCAGTCAGCCAATACCGCCAATTCATTGAGTTACAACGTCTACGCTGGTGGTCCTGTGGTCAAGGACCGCCTGTTCATCTTCGCGCTGCTCGACGGGCGAAACAACACGTCCGACACCTACGGACAGTCCAACAGTTCACAGTTCCGCAGCACCAAGCCCAACGGCATGGTCAAGATCGACTTCACACCCAATGACCAGCATCTGTTCGAGTTCACGGGCATCGATAACAAGACACGCACGCAGATCACGGATTGGACGAGCGCTAAAAACTATTCCACTTCCCATGACGGCGCGCCGCGCTTCAGCGAGCAAACCTCAGGCGGGAACGTGATGATCGGTAAGTACACCGGTTATCTCACCAGCAACCTAACGGTGTCGGCACTCGTTGGGCGCGTCAACGACTTCCTGCCGGCCACCACCGGTGCTCGGGTGCAGGGCCAAGACTGCCCCGTGGTACTGTCCACCAATCTTTCCGAAGTCGGCTGTTGGATTGGCCCGTTTCCGGGTGGCGGCGCGCGTGACCCCAACGCTCCACCTGATAAGGACACGCGCAAGGCCTATCGCCTGGATCTGGAGTACAACCTGGGCTC
>RGEP01000279.1 GCA_009918225.1 Betaproteobacteria bacterium
AGGGCGTGCAGCAGGCCCTGCTGAAGTTGGTCGAAGGCACCATGGCCAGCGTGCCCCCGCAGGGCGGGCGCAAGCACCCCAACCAAGACTTCCTGCAGATCGACACCACCAACATCCTGTTCATCTGTGGCGGCGCCTTTGATGGCTTGGAAAAGGTGATCCAAAACCGCACCGAGAAGTCCGGCATCGGTTTTTCGGCGTCGGTGCAGTCCAAGAGCGAGAAGAAGGTCTCTGAACTCTTCCGCGATGCCGAGCCCGAAGACCTCATCAAGTTCGGCCTGATTCCCGAACTGGTGGGCCGCCTGCCGGTGGTGGCCACGCTGGGCGAGCTCACCGAAGACGCCATGGTGCAGATCCTCACCCAGCCCAAGAACGCCCTGGTCAAGCAGTACGAGCGCTTGTTCGCCATGGACGGCGTGGAGCTTGAGGTTCGCCCTTCGGCTTTGGGCGCCATTGCCCGCAAGGCCCTGGCCCGCAAAACCGGCGCGCGCGGCCTGCGCTCCATCGTGGAGCATTCGCTGATCGACACCATGTTCGACCTGCCCACGCTCGACGGCGTGGCCAAGGTGGTGGTGGACGAGCACAACATCGACGAGGGCACCAAGCCCCTGTTGGTGTACCGCGAGACCAAGGCCAGCGCTTGAGTGCGTTTGGGCGCATCTGAGCGTGCCTGAGAGCGCCTGTGCGCGCTCGACAGCGCTGTAACCGGCCCCCGCACTTGGCATTCCCGCGGGCGCTTGAGCCCGCTCAAGTCCCGGGCGCCTGATCCGATCCACCCTTGCCACCCGTGAGTTTGTGCGTGCACAGGCCCATGTCCGTGCCCGTCTCAGGGTCAGGGCCTGTGCAGGTGCACAATGGGGCTCAATGAACCGATTTTTCCCCCTTGACGCCCTTTTTTCCCGGTGTTCCAGTGGGGCACTTGCAATCCTTCTGCCGGCCCCCAAGTAGGCTGTAGAAAGAGAGACTTTCATGCCTGGACAAGCCCCCCTCATCGAAGACCCCGCCAGCCTGCCGCTGCTGCCGCTGCGCGACGTGGTCGTCTTCCCCCACATGGTGATCCCGCTGTTTGTGGGGCGCCCCAAGTCCATCAAGGCCTTGGAAGCGGCCATGGAGGCCGGCCGGCAGATCATGTTGGTGGCCCAGCGCGCCGCCGGCAAAGACGAGCCCAAGGCCGACGACATGTTCGAGATCGGCTGCATCTCCAGCATCCTGCAGATGCTCAAGCTGCCCGACGGCACCGTCAAGGTGCTGGTGGAAGGTTCGCAGCGGGCCCGCACCGTCAAGATTGAAGACACCGGCGAGTACTTCACCGCCGACGTGGTCAGCGTGTCCGCTGAAAACGAGGCCTCGCCCGAGATCGAAGCCCTGCGCCGCGCGGTCACGCAGCAGTTCGACCAATACGTCAAGCTCAACAAGAAGATCCCCCCGGAGATCCTCACCTCCATTGCCGGCATCGACGACGCCGGGCGCCTGGCCGACACCATTGCCGCCCACCTGCCGCTCAAGCTGGAAGCCAAGCAAAGCGTGCTCGACCTGTACGACGTGGCCAAGCGCTTGGAAAAGCTGCTGGAGCTGCTCGAGCACGAGGTCGACATCCTGCAGGTGGAAAAGCGCATCCGCGGCCGCGTCAAGCGGCAGATGGAGAAGAGCCAGCGCGAGTACTACCTGAACGAGCAGGTCAAGGCGATCCAGAAGGAACTCGGCGACGGGGAGGAGGGTGCCGATCTCGAAGAGCTCGAGAAGAAGATCAAGGCCGCGCGCATGCCCAACGAGGCGCGCAAGAAGGCCGACAACGAGCTCAAGAAGCTCAAGCTGATGTCGCCGATGTCGGCCGAGGCGACGGTGGTGCGCAATTACATCGACGTCCTGGTCAACCTGCCCTGGGCCAAGAAGACCAAGATCAAGCACGATCTCGGCCACGCGGAGGGCGTGTTGAACGAGGACCACTTCGGGCTTGAAAAGGTCAAGGAGCGCATCCTCGAATATCTCGCGGTGCAGCAGCGCGTCGACAAGGTCAAGGCGCCCATCCTCTGCCTTGTCGGCCCGCCCGGCGTGGGCAAGACCTCTCTCGGGCAGAGCGTGGCGCGCGCCACGGGTCGCAAGTTCGTGCGCATGGCGCTTGGCGGCGTGCGCGACGAGGCCGAGATCCGTGGTCACCGGCGCACCTACATCGGCTCGATGCCGGGCAAGGTGCTGCAGAGCCTGAGCAAGATCGGCACGCGCAATCCGCTGTTTCTGCTCGACGAGATCGACAAGCTCGGCATGGATTTCCGCGGCGATCCGTCCTCGGCACTGCTCGAGGTGCTGGACCCTGAGCAGAACCACACGTTCAGTGATCATTACGTCGAGGTCGACTTCGACCTGTCCGACGTCATGTTCGTGGCGACGTCGAACTCGATGAACATCCCTCCAGCTCTGCTGGACCGGATGGAAGTCATCCGCCTGGCGGGCTACACCGAGGACGAGAAGCTCAACATCGCCCAGCGCTACCTGCTGCCCAAGCAGCAGAAGAACAACGGTGTCAAGGACGAAGAGATGGAGGTCACCGAGGCCGCCATCCGCGGGATCGTGCGTTACTACACGCGTGAAGCCGGTGTGCGCTCGCTCGAACGTGAGATCTCGAAGATCTGCCGCAAGGTCGTCAAGGGCCTCCAGCTGAAGAAGTACGAAGGCAAGGTCGTCGTGACCGAGGAGAACCTCAACGACTTCCT
>RGEP01000280.1 GCA_009918225.1 Betaproteobacteria bacterium
CCACACGGATCTCCCCGCCCCGAGGCGTGTAACGAACCGCATTGAGCACCAGGTTGCCAATGGCGCTGTGGAGCTCGGTCTCCTGCCCCGCCAGGGCCAGGTGGGTTCGCGGGGGAAAGATGATCTGATGCAGCCCGCCCGAAACGCTGCGCACCTCAGCCTCGATGCGCGACAGCAAACCGTCCAACTCAACCCACCGGTCCACCGGCGGCCGCGGACTGCCCTCCAATCGAGCCAGGACCAGCAAGTCGGACACCAGGCTTTGCATCCGCTGGGACTGCTGGCGCATCAAGCCCAGAATGCGGTCTCGCTCTGCACGGTCGAGGTCCAGCGACTCCAGGGTCTCCACAAAGCCGGACAACACGGTCAACGGTGTGCGTATCTCGTGTGAGACATGCGAGACGAACTCTCGGCGCATGGCATCGGCCTGCTCGCGCGCCGAAACATCCTGCAGCAGCACCATGTAGCGGTCGGCAGCGTAACGCCGAATCAGGATGCTCAGGCTGCCTTGGTGGCGGGGGCTGCCCATGAGCAACGGCTCTTCATAGTCTCCGCTCAGAAGGTAGTCCACAAACAGCGGCTGCCGAACCAGGTTCGTGATCAACTGCAGCCGGTCTCGTTCAGGGTCCAGGCCGAAGTGATCGGCGGCCACGCGGTTGCACCACACCACATGATGGGCCGCATCCAAGAGCATCACGCCATTGGGTGTGGCCTCGAAAGCTTGCAGAAACTGAGCCTGGTCCGCGTAGGCTGCGGCCAATTCCCGCTCGCGCACCCGCAAGGCCTTTTCGGCATGGTAGGCCACGTCCCCCCACCGCCCCGGCAAGCTGGGCGCCGGCGCGTCCGAATCACGCCGCAGCCACTCGATGAGCCGGGCACTGCGCCACTCCTCGCGCAAGGCCCACAGCGTGGCGACCGTGCTCAGCCCCAGGAGACCTCCAAAGACCGACACGCCCAGGCGCACCCCCACCACCTCGCCTGCGGCCGTGGCGGCCACGAGGATAAAGATTCGCAGGAAAAGCCGGCCCCAGTTCACCCCTGGGCCACCACGTCCGCGAGTTGACGGCAACAACGCTCGACCATCTGGGCATCACGGGCCTCCACCATGACGCGCACCACAGGCTCGGTCCCGGAGGGCCGGATCAACACCCGTCCGCCCTCACCCAGCTCGGCCTGCACCTGGCGCACCGCCTTGTCGACGTTGGCCGAGGCTTTCCAGGCCTGGCCCTGGCGCTGCAAACGAACATTGATCATCTTCTGCGGGAACAGCTCTGCCCCGTTCAAACACTGCGACAGCGTTTGGCCTTGCCGCTTCAGTGCCTGCATCACCTGCAATGCGCTGACCAGGGCGTCGCCGGTGCTGTGTCGGTCCAGCACCAGCAGGTGGCCCGAGCCCTCGCCCCCCAGTTGCCAGCCGCGCTCCAACAAGGCCTCGAGCACATAGCGGTCGCCCACCTTGGCCCGAACCAATTCCACACCCGAGCGGCGCAGCGCCAACTCAATGCCCAGATTGGTCATGAGCGTGCCCACCACCCCCGGGACGGACTGCCCCGATTGCAGGCGATCTATGGCCAAGAGGTACAGCAGCTCGTCACCGTTGTACAGGCGGCCTTGGTGGTCCACCATCAACAGGCGATCGGCGTCGCCGTCCAAGGCCACCCCCAGGTCTGCGCCGTGCTCGGCCACCGCCGCCACCAGTGCCTGCGGCGCTGTCGCCCCCACACCATCGTTGATGTTTCGGCCGTCGGGCGCACAACCGATGCGCACCACCTGGGCGCCCAGTTCATGAAACACGCTGGGCGCCACCTGGTAGGCCGCACCGTGCGCGGCATCGACCACCACCTTCAGCCCGGCCAGGCTCAGGCTGTCCGGTACCGTGGCCTTGCAAAACTCGACATAGCGGCCCGCGGCGTCGTCCACACGTCGGGCGCGCCCCAGCGCCGCCGAGTCAGCCCACTGCGGCGTTTCCTCGAGCGCCGCTTCCACTTCCGCCTCCCAGGAGTCGGGCAGCTTGGCCCCTTCAGCCGAGAAAAACTTGATGCCGTTGTCGCCAAAGGGGTTGTGCGACGCACTGATCACGACCCCCAGCTGTTGGCGCAGGGCGCGCGTCAGGTAGGCCACGCCGGGCGTGGGCAGGGGACCGGTCAACAACACGTCCACGCCAGCCGAATTGAAACCCGCCTCCAGCGCGCTTTCAATCATGTAGCCCGATACACGGGTGTCTTTGCCGATCAGAACACTGGCGCGGGGCGAATGGCGACGCAAGACCCGCCCCACGGCATGGCCCAGCCGAAGCATGAAGTCCGGGGTGATGGGGTCTTGGCCGACGGCGCCACGAATGCCGTCGGTGCCGAAATGGCGTCGGCTCATCTTGCTGCGTTCTCCGTAGTCGGTCCTGACCGGACCCAAGCGCTATTGTCCGTCCTGTTGAGGTGGTTTCCCCAGTCGGACGGCTTCCCATACCCGAAGGGCGTCTCGGGTGGCCGCCACATCATGCACGCGCAACACCGAAGCCCCCGCCTGGGCGGCCATCAGGGCCGCGGCTACGCTGGCCGCCTGCCGCTGCATGGCAGGCCGCCCGGTGATCAGCCCCAAGGTGCTCTTGCGCGACCAGCCGATCAACAGCGGAAATCCCAAGGACAAGAGCTCGGCTTGGCGTTGCAGCAGCAGCAGGTTCTGCTCGGGGGTCTTGGCAAAGCC
>RGEP01000029.1 GCA_009918225.1 Betaproteobacteria bacterium
CGCAGCTCTTGCGTGAACTGGCTGTAATCAAGGTCGCCACGGTCGGCGATCTGATTGAACTGGCGGTAAATGGTGCCCAGCCGGTCTTGATCCTGGAACTGCGTGTTGACCCAGCCGCGGTGCGCCGTGATGGAGGTGAAGGTGACCGTGGGCAGGGTGTAGTCGAACTGGGCCGAAAGGCCGCTGTTCGTGTCCTGAACCCGGGTTCTCATGTCGCTGTTGATCTGGCGGTTGGTGGCCGACGGCACCACGGGGGATACGGCTGCGGCGTACAGCGGGTTGGCCGTGACCGCATTGGTCGGATAGCTGGCCACATTGGTGCTGACCGGCACGCCGGTGGGCGTGGTGTCTTCGGCCTTGGTCTGGTCGGCAATCACGGTGAGCTTGAGGTCGCGCGACAGCGCTGCATCTGCGCGCAGACGCACGCCCTGGCGGTCGTAGCCATTGACCTTGCTGCCATCGAACACGTTGGTGACGTTGCCGTCAAATTTGGCGGTCATGGCCGAGATGGAGCCTTTGAGCTCGTTGTTGCCGCCGCTGACGCCGGTTCGCAGCCGCATCTCGCCACCCTGGAAGGCCGAGAGGTCCACATAGCCGCTGCTTCCAGCCGTGGGCGCGCGGGTGACGATGTTGATCACGCCGGCCGAGGCGTTCTTGCCGAACAGCGTGCCCTGGGGGCCCCGCAGCACTTCGATGCGGTCCACTTCAATCAGGTCCAGCGTGGCCTGGCCCGGGCGACCGGTCACCACGCCATCGAGCACCATCGACACGGTGGGCTCCACACCCGGCGAGGTGGAGATGGTGCCCACGCCCCGGATGAACAGGGCCGAATCCTTGTTCGATGCATTGGCGCGGTAGTTGAGGGTCGGCAACTGCGCGGTGATCGTGGTGAGGTTGTTGAGGTTGAGCTCCTCCATCGCACCGCCGCTGATGACCGACACCGCGATCGGGGTGCGCTGCAAAGGCTGCATGCGCTTGGTAGCCGTCACAGTCACGGTTTCAAGCTCGGTGGACTGCGCGGCGGCCGGCGCAGTGCCAGAGGCCGGTGCGCTCGATTGGGCCTGAACGCCGATCGAGGCGGCTGCCAATGCCGCGGCCAGCGCCAGGCGTGAGTAGGGATGCTTGCGATCGCTCTCTTGGGTTCTCATCGTTGTCTCCTGTCGGTCTTGCTTGGAATAAAAAAGGCCATCAGTAGATGGTCGGCTCGGGGGTTGGCGCTTGGCCTTGCAGAAAATCGAAATCACAGCCCTCATGGGCCTGCGTGACATGGTCTTGGTAGAGGCGGACATAGCCACGCGCATAAGGCGATGGAGCACGCTGCCAGCGCGCGCGGCGGCGCTCGAGTTCCTCGTCAGAAACCAGCAGCTGCAGCCTGCGGGATTCCACATCCAATTCAATCTCATCGCCCTCTTCGACCAGGGCCAAAGGCCCACCGACGGCCGACTCGGGGCTGACGTGCAGCACACAGCTGCCGTAGTGCGTGCCGCTCATGCGGGCATCAGAAATACGCACCAGGTCTCGCACACCTTGCTGCAGGAGCTTGTGGGGGATGGGCAGCCCACCCCACTCCGGCATGCCCGGCGCGCCCACCGGGCCGGCGTTTCGAAGCACCAAGACGGAGTCCACGGTGCATTCCAAATTGGGGTCGGCGCAGCGTTTGACCATTTCCTGCGGGCTGTCGAACACAATGGCGCGCCCGCGGTGGCGGAAGTAGCGCGGGCTCGCCGCACTGGGCTTGATCACCGCACCTTCGGGGGCCAGATTTCCGCGCAGAACGGCCAGGGCCGGATGCGGGCTGACGGGCTGCTCGAGCGGGCGTATCACCTCATCGTCACGGCTTTCACGGCCTTCGATCACCGCGGCCAGGGGCTGGCCTGTGACCGTCATCTCCTGCAGGCTCAGATGCGAACGGATGCGGTTCATCACGGCCGGCAGCCCTCCGGCGTAGTGGAGGTCCTCCATCAGGCGATCGCCGCTGGGAAACAGATTGGCCACCACCGGCACCTTCCGGCCCCGTTCATCCAGATCAGCCAAGGAAAGCGAGACCCCGGCGCGGCGCGCCAGTGCCAGGATGTGCACGGCGGCGTTGGTTGAACCACCCAGGGCCATCTGCACCGCCACGGCGTTCAGGAACGACCCGCGCGTCAGCATCTGCGAGGGCCTCAAGTCTTCCCAGATCATGGACACGATGCGCTGGCCACAGTCGGTGGCCATGCGCACATGGGCGGCGTCCATGGCCAGCAAAGACGCCGCGCCCGGCAGGGACAGGCCCATGGCTTCGACCATCAAGGTCATCGTGCTGGCGGTGCCCATGACGTTGCAGGTGCCCGGCGAGCGCGTCATGTGCGACTCCAGCGTGACCCATTCTTCGTCGCAGATGCGGCCGGCCTGGTACTCGTCCCAAAACATGCGGGTGTGTGTGCCAGCGCCCACGACCTGAGCGGGCTTGCCCGCGCCGAGGTAGCGATCGCTCATCATGGTGCCGGCGGGGCAGAAGAGCGTGGGGATGTCCATGCTGATCGCGCCCATGAGCGTGCCCGGCGTTGTCTTGTCGCAGCCCGCCAGGATCACCACGCCGTCTACCGGGTGCGAGCGCAGCAGTTCCTCCACCTCCATGGCCAGCATGTTGCGATAGAGCATGGTGGTGGGCTTGACCATCACCTCGCCCAAGCTCAAGGCGGGCAACTCCATCGGCGTCGGCGCGCTCACGCAGATGGGCGTGGCACGGCGAGAGGTCGCTCCAGGTGTTGATGATGGCCACCACCGGGCGTTCCAACACATCCTGGCGGCGCAGCCCCATTTGCTGCATGCGCTGGCGGTGCGCAAAGCCGCGCATATTGGTCGCGGCAAACCAGCGCTGGCTGCGCAGATCAGCAAGGGTGCGGGGCATGCAAACCTTGGACGAAGATGAGGGTTAAAGCGTAGGCGCAAGGCAATGTTAGCGGTAACAATATGCCGTCAAATCCCCCTGCTGCTCACCCTCGCAAACCCTAGGGACTGGCCTTCGCCATGCTTGTGCCTTCCACTGCAGCCCGACCCCCGATTGCCGCGAAGAAGACGCGGCGGGGCCATGGACGCCCCACCCTGCACGACGTAGCGGAGGTCGCGGGGGTGACCCAAATCACCGTCTCCCGCTTTCTTCGCTCGCCCGAGCTCTTGGCACCCGAAACAGCCGAGCGGGTGCGCCAGGCGGTGGAATCGGTTGGCTATGTGCCCAACTTGCAGGCCGGCCAACTCGCCAGTGGCCGCTCGCGCATCGTGGCCACGCTCATCCCCAACGCGGGCCACTCGGTGTTCGCCGAAACCGTGCAGGGCTTGGCCGAAGGTCTGCGGGACAGCGGCTACGAAATGCTGCTGACCTCCACGGGCTACCAGCCCCAGCGAGAAGAGCGCCAGTTGCGCGCGGTGCTGGGCTGGTCACCCGCTGCGATTGTGGTCACCGGGCTGCACCGCACCGCAGCCGCTCAGCAATTGCTGCTCGACGCACGGGCCGCCGGCACGCCGGTGGTGGAGATCTGGGACCATCCGACCCGCAAGACCCAGCACCGCGAACTGGTGCAAGTCGGTTTCGACCACCGTGCAGCGGGCCAAATGATGGCCGAGCACCTGATCAGCATGGGGCACCAACGCGTGGCGTATGTGGACAGTGGCGTGATCGAAGATGTGCGCGCTCATCTGCGCCGAGACGGGTTCATCGGCCAAGCCCGCAAGCGCGGCGTGCAGGCGGCGGTGCTCACCGCGCCGCCCGGCGATGCACTCGACGGTGGCGGCGTGATCCTGAACGAGTTGCTGGACCTGCGCCCCCGCATCACGGCTGCGGCGTTTGCGAACGACCATCTGGCCACGGGCGCGCTGTTGCAGGCACAGGCGCAAAACATCGCCGTTCCCGAACGCTTGGCCTTGCTGGGGTTCGGCGACTTTCCGATCAGCCGCCACTTGCACCCGGGGCTGTCCACCGTGCACACGCCCACTGCGGAAATCGGGCGCATTGCAGCGGCCACGGTGCTGAAGTGGATGAGGAGCCCTGAGCAACCCGCCAACGCCGCGCTGGACTGCACGCTGATCGTGCGGGGCAGCACGAAAGCCGGGCTGGACCCACACACCGCATAGACATCTCCAGCGGAGCAAGCACCCATGACCGCACAGCGCCACATCCTCGCCTTGGACCAAGGGACCTCCAGCTCCCGCAGCATCGTTTTCGATTCGCAGGGCCGAATCGTGTCGATGGCTCAGCGCGAGTTCACACAGCACTACCCACAACCCGGCTGGGTGGAACACGATGCCCATGAGATCTGGGCATCGCAACTGCACACGGCCCGGCAGGCCTTGACACAGGCGGGCTTGAAGGCCGCTGACTTGGCCGCGGTCGGCATCACCAACCAGCGCGAAACCACGGTTTTGTGGGACCGCCGAACCGGCCAGGCCATCGCCCCGGCCATCGTGTGGCAAGACCGCCGGACCGAACCCACCTGCAAAGCCCTGCGAGAAGGCGGGTACGCCGAGCGCATCGCCGCGCTCACGGGCCTTGTCGTCGACCCCTATTTCTCGGGTACGAAGCTGGCTTGGCTGCTCGATCAGGTCCCAGGCGCTCGTGATCGCGCCGAGCGTGGCGAATTGGCCTTTGGCACGGTGGACAGCTGGCTTTTGTTCAAGCTCACCCAGGGTGCGGTGCATGCGACGGATGTCAGCAACGCCAGCCGCACCATGCTCTTCGATCTGCATCGCCAAGACTGGAGCGATGAACTGCTGGGCCTGTTGAAGATTCCCCGCCAGGTGCTGCCCACCGTCCACCCTTCAGCGCACGCCTTTGGCCAAACGGCGCCGGATCTCTTGGGCTCAGCGGTGTTGATCGGCGGGATAGCGGGCGACCAGCAGGCCGCCCTGCTGGGCCAAGGCTGCACGCAGGCCGGTCAGGCCAAGAACACCTATGGCACCGGTTGCTTCATGCTGCTGCACAGCGGCAAACAGGCCCTGTCGTCGACCAATGGGCTGATCTGCACCGCCGCGGCGCAGACGGGTCGTGATCCGGCCTACGCGCTGGAAGGCAGCGTGTTCATCGGTGGGGCGGTGGTGCAGTGGCTGCGCGACGGCCTCAAGGCCATCGATCACAGCACCGAAGTGGAAGCCCTGGCCCGCTCGGTTCCCGACGCGGGTGGCGTGGTGTTTGTGCCGGCCTTTACCGGGCTGGGCGCCCCCTACTGGAAGGCCGATGCACGAGGCGCCATCATGGGACTCACACGCGGCACCACCACCGCCCATCTGGCACGCGCCGCGCTGGAAAGCGTGGCCTTTCAAAGCGCCGATCTTTTGCTGGCCATGCAGGCTGATGCGCAGGCGGCCACTGGCGTGTCCTTGACCGAACTCAGGGTCGACGGCGGCGCCTGCGTCAACGACCTGTTGATGCAGTTCCAGGCCGACCTGCTCGGGCTTCCGGTGCTCAGGCCGGTGGTGCACGAGACCACGGCCTTGGGCGCCGCAGCACTCGCAGGCATCACGGCGGGTGTGCTTTCAGGCGCTGAACAGATTCAGGCCATGTGGCAGCTCGATCGATGCTTCGAGCCCCGGATGTCGCGCGACGAGGCACAGGCACGGATGCAGGACTGGCACGCGGTGGTGCATGCCGTTCAACAGGTATAGCCGCCTCAAGCTCAGGGCCTGAGGATCACCTTGGCTGCGGCGCAGCGGCCCTGGTCCAGATCCAGAAAGGCCTGCTGCCCCTCGTCGAGCGGGCGTTCTTCCACCCAAGACAAATCGCCGAACACACCCCGCGCCAAGGCGTCCACGGTGGCCCGCAGATCGGCGGTGGTGTAGGTGTAGGTACCCAGCAGCGTGATCTCCGCCAGGGTGAGCTTGCGCATGTCGATCTCGCTGGCCCAATCCTGAAGGCCGACATGCATGATGGTGCCGCCAGGCTTGATGGCCGCCAGGGCCTGCACCCGGGTGGCCTTCGCGCCCACCGCATCGAACACCACATCGAAGGACGATTCGCTCAGCGGCTCGGTGCGCGGGTCCAGGGCGACACAGCCTGCATGCGCGGCCACCGCCTCGCGCCTGAGCGGGTTCAATTCCGCCAGCGTCAGGCGAGCCACGCCCAAGTGGCGCAGCAGCAGCGCCAGCAGCATGCCGATGGCCCCACCGCCGATCACCAGCACACGGCATTCATGCAAAGGGCGTGCAAGCGTGCGCAGGGTGAGGTTCACCGCATGCCACGCAGTGGCGGCAGGCTCGGTCAGCGCCGCGCTGCGCGAGGAAAGGTCTTGGGGCATGGCCACCAGCGACGCCGCCGGAATGCTCATGTACTCGGCATACGCGCCCGGCCGCGTCATGCCCACCATCGTGCGGTTGGCACAGAGGTTGTTGCGGCCCTGCACGCAGTACTCGCAGGTGCCGCAGGTGATCAGCGGATTGCCCGTGAATCGCATGCCCAGCTCGAAGCCCGGAGCCTGAGACTCGACGATGCGGCCAACGAACTCATGGCCCAGCACCAGGCCGGGCTTGCGCCTCGGGTCGTGCCCGTGCCATGCGTGGAGGTCCGAGCCACAGATGCCGACGGCCTCAATCTGCAACACCACCTCGCCGATCGTGGCGCTGGGCATGGCACGCTGCTGAAGTTGAACCTCATGGGGTTGGGTATAGACGAGGGCTCTCATGTGGGTCATCCCGATGCTTCAGTGTCTTCAATGGCCTGACGAAGTCGGTCCGCCATGCGCTGCAGGTCGGCGACCTCGCTGATGAAGGGTGGCGCGAAAATCAAGGTGTCACCGGGTGCGCGGGTCAGCACGCCCCGGTCAAATGCAGCTGCTTGCGCCCTGGCGCCTCGCCGACCCGCGCCAGCGGCCTCTGGCGCGAGCTCAATGCCCGCGGCCAGGCCCAGATTGCGGATGCTCACCACGCCCGGTGCATCGGCCAGCCCATGCACGATGTTCTCAAAGCTGGGCATGAGCCCGCGAACGCGCCTGGGCAACTGCTCTTGCTCCAGCACGTCCAGTTGCGCCAAGGCTGCCGCACAGGCCAGGGGATGACCTGAACAGGTATAGCCGTGCATCAGTTCCGACAGGTGCCGCGGGCCCTGCATCACCGCATCATGGATGGAACGCTTCACGATCACCCCGCCCAGGGGTGCGGCGCCATTGGTGATGGTCTTGGCAAAGACGATCATGTCGGGCACCACTTCAAGCGCCTGCGCGGCGAACAAGGCCCCCATGCGGCCAAACCCCGAAATCACCTCATCAAAGATCAGCAGCAAGCCGTGCCGATCACAGATCTCACGCAGACCTTGCAAGTAACCCACCGGTGGCACCAGCACGCCGGTCGACCCTGCGAAGGGCTCCACGATCACCGCGGCAATGTTCGACGCGTCGTGCAAGGCCACCAAGCGCTCGAGTTCCTGGGACATGGCCGCGCCGCCGTCAGCCGGCTGACCACGCACGAAGGCCTGGGTGGCGGGGTCCCAGGTACTGGACAAGTGATCAACCCGCAGCATCGCGCCGCCGAAGGCGCGGCGGTTGTTCGTCATGCCCCCCACCGAGATGCCGCCGAAGCCCACCCCGTGAAAACCACGCTCGCGCCCAATGAACAGGTTCTTCTCGCCCTGACCGGTGGCACGCGCATGGGCCAGCGCCACCTTCAAGGCCGTGTCCACGGCCTCGCTGCCGCTGTTGACCAGGAACACGCGGTCCATCCCGGGTGGGGCCAGAGCGCCGATCCGCTCAGCCAATTCAAAGGCGCCGGCATGGCCGACCTGGAAACTCGAGGCGTAGTCGAGCACGCCCAACTGCCGCTTCATGGCTTCGATGATGTGCGGATGTCCATGGCCCGAGCCCACGCACCACAGGCCCGAGATTCCATCGAGCACCTCGCGCCCATCGGGCGTGCGGTAGGCAATGCCCTGGGCGCTGGCCAGCAGCCTGGGCTCCGCCTTGAACTGCCGGTTCGGCGTGAAGGGCATCCAGTACGCGTCGAGCGCGGGGCTCATTTGGAGGTGTACCCCCCATCGACCATCAGGGTCTGACCCGTGATGTAACGGCTGGCATCGCTGCACAGGAAGACGGTGGCGCCGTGAAGGTCTTCCAGTACGCCATTGCGGCCCACGCAGGTCTGCTGGGCGTGACGTGCCGCCAGGCCTTCATCGGCGAAGACCGGCGCGGTCAGGGCGGTTGGAAAGAAGCCCGGGCCGATGGCGTTGCAGGTGATGCCCTTGGCGCCCCACTCCTGCGCAATGGCGCGGGTGAGTTGCACCACGCCACCTTTACCGGCCCCGTATGGCGCGCTGTTGGCAAAAGCGCGATAGCTCTGCAGGGAGGCGATGTTGAGGATGCGGCCCCAAGCGCGCGAAGCCATGCCCGGGGCCAAGGCCTGCGTCAGGAAAAAGGGTGCGGTCAGGTGCAGGGCGATCTGCGTTTGCCAGGCCTGCGGTGTGACCTCAGAAAACGGTTGGCGCAGGTTCACGCCCGCGGCGTTCACCAGAATATCGACGCCGCCCAGGACCTGTTCGGCCTCGCGGGCAACACGCGGCAAGGCATCGACGTCAGCGAGATCGGCAGCCAGCGCATGCGCCTCAATGCCGTTGTCGCGCAGGGTTTGTGCGGTGGCCTCCAGTTCCGGCATTCGTCGCGCCACCAGCACTACGCGGGCACCGGCCATCCCCAGGGCCTGAGCCATGGCCGCGCCGATGCCGGAGTTCCCACCGGTGACCATCGCGCGACGGCCCGAGAGGTCAAACTGCGAGAACCGTTCGCCTTGCGCCACCATCACACCTTCACCGGGTCACCACGCTCGAAGCGCTGGCCGGGATAGTACTTGTCCAAGCGGTCGTCGGCCGTGCGGGCATGCGCCTCCATCCCCTCCAGGCGTGAAATGCGGGCCGTCACCTCGCCGATGTCCCGCGCCGCTTCACGCGTCATGCGCTGCCAGGTCAGGGTCTTCATGAACTTGTGGACCGACAAGCCACCCGAGTAGCGCGCAGCGCCCTTGGTGGGCAGCACATGGTTGGGTCCGCTGGCCTTGTCGCCATACGCCACCGTGGTCTCTTCCCCCAGGAAGAGCGAGCCGTAGCAGGTGAGGTGGGCGAGCCACCAATCGAGGTCGCGCGCATGCACTTCCAGGTGCTCGCTGGCGTAACGGTCAGACACCTCGGCCACCTCTTCGCGGCTGTCGCACACGATCACCTCGCCGTAGTCTCGCCAAGCCGCACCGGCCGCATCACGCGCCGTCGGCGGCAAGGCTTCGATCAGGGCTGGCACCCGGCGCATCACCTCTTCGGCCAAGGTGCGTGACGTGGTGAACAGCCAGGCCGGGCTTTCATGGCCGTGTTCGGCCTGGCCCACGAGGTCGCTGGCCACGATGGCCGGGTCGGCCGAATCATCGGCGATCACGGCCACCTCAGAAGGCCCGGCGAACACATCGATGCCCACCTTGCCGAACAGGGTGCGCTTGGCCTCGGCCACGAACTTGTTGCCTGGGCCCACGATCACATCGGCCGGCTTGCCGGTAAACAGCCCGTTGGCCATGGTGGCTATGGCTTGAACACCGCCGAGGGTCATGATGACATCAGCACCCGCCCGGTCGAAGGCATACAGCAAATAGGGGTGCATGGGCCCGCCGCGGAACGGGCCTGAGCAGGCCACGATCGTCTTCACGCCAGCGGCCTTGGCCGTGGCCACGCCCATATAGGCCGATGCGATGTGGGCGTAGCGGCCTGCCGGCGCGTAGCAGCCGGCCACATTGACCGGGATGACACGCTGCCCGGCCGTCACGCCGGGGTGCAGATCGACGGCAAACTCGTTCAGCGAACGCCGCTGGGCATGTGCGAAGTCGCTCACCTGCTGAATCGCGAAATCAATATCGCGCTTGACCGACAGGGGGACTTCGGCCGACCGGCGGTCGATTTCCGCACGCGTCATCACGATTTCGCCTTCCCAGGCATCCAGCGTTTTGGCGTAGTGCCGCACGGCAGCCTCGCCACGCTGATCGATTTCGGCGAGCATTTCCGTGACCACCTTCTGGGCCGTGGCGGTTTCGGTTTCGGGCGTCTTGCTGGCGCGTTTGAGGTAGTGGCTTGTCATGAGTTCAATGGCTTCCTTGCGGCATGCAGCCTATGGAAAGGGCGGCCCGAAGGCCGCCCCGTCGCATGTGGCGTCAAACGTCCACTCAGTTGGTGCGGTTGGCAAACTCGCGCAGCTTGGGGTCAGCGGCCACGCGCTTCATGAAGGTGTCGGTGATGTAGTCGGCCGTGGGCGGCACCGCCTGAATGGCGCCGGTTCCCTTCATGAACTCGCCGATCGCGCTGAACCAGCCGTCCATGGTGGAGGCACCCCGGCTGCGGTCCATGGCCTGGAGCTGCTGGCTCAAGTTGAAGGTGGGCCGTGTATCGAATTCCTTGCGCATGGACGCTTCGCTGATCATGACCCCGCCCTGCTCGTAGAACTTCTTCATCATGGCAATGGCTTCGGCACGGTTGGCCGTGGCCCATGACCACCCGCGAAGGTAGATCGCCAGGAACTTGGCGACGTTTTCGGGGTTCTGCTCGGCATACTCGCCCCGCACGATCAGTGCACTGGCCACGGTGGCGCCGGTGTCCTTGCCGGAGCACAGCACGCGGGCGCCCGCCTTTTCTTCCATGGTGTAGATGTTGGGCGCCCACAGGCCGCCCAAATCGGCATTGCCGGAAGACATGGCCGAAATGATCTCAGCCTGGCCCATGTTCTTGATGACCACATCGCTCTTGGCCAGGCCCCAGCGCTTCAGGCACGACTGCACAGCATAGTCACCGGTTGAATTGGCCGTCAACACGATGGTTTGACCTTTGATGGAGGCAGGGTCCTTGGTGAACTTGTCAGCCGTGGCCTTGGTGGCCAGGAGCGCGTTACCCGCCGATTCATCGTTGCTGATGCCAATGGTTTTCAGGCCAAAACGCACATGGCCAAGCACGGCTGGCACGCCGCCCGTGCCGCCCACATCCCAGGACTTCGAAGCGGCCGCGGCAATCTGCGGCACGCCCGCAGGGAATGTGGAGAACACGGGCTTCAAGCCCAGCTCGGCCCACCAGCCCTTTTCAGTGGCCACATAGAAGGGCAAGGCCCAGTACAGCGCCGGCTGGTAGCTGACCTTGATTTCAGTCAGTGCCTGCGCCTGCACGGGCGCAGCCGAGACAGCACCAACAGCCAATGCCAGGCTCAACAGGCGGGTTCGAATCGTTGCTTTCATTTCCAGTCTCCTCTTCGTGGTGGTTGTGGGTCAATCGTGGCGTTCAATGCGGGTCTTCGCCCTGCTGTTCTCGAAGCAGCTTCCACACATGCGTACGCAGGTGGACAAAGCTGGGCAAGTCCATCACATCCTCGATCCGGGTGTGGGCATCCCAGTTTTCAGCCTCGCGGATGGACTTGACATCGATGATCTCCCGGATCGTTCCGGGACGCCGGGTCATCACCACGATCCGGTCGGCCAGGTACACCGCCTCTTCGACCGCATGGGTGATGAACAGCACCGTGCGCGGGTTCTTGCGAGCCAGCCGGACCAGCTCCTCCTGCATCACCACCCGTGTCTGGGCGTCCAGTGCACCGAAGGGCTCGTCCATCAGCAGCACTTTTGGGTCAAGCACATATGCACGTGCAATGGCCACCCGCTGCTGCATGCCGCCGGAGAGCTGGTGCGGATACGCCTGCTCATAGCCCTGCAGGCCCATGAGTTCGATGTACTGCGTGATGCGACGCTTGCGTTCATCCGGCGCGACATCCAGGGACTTCAAGCCGAACTCGATGTTGTCCCACACCGTCTTCCAGGGAAAGAGGGCGAAGGCCTGGAACACCACGGCGCGATCCGGACCGGGCGCGGTGACGACTTCGTTGGCCACCGTGACCTGCCCACCCGTCGGGTGCTCCAGGCCAGCGGCCATGCGCATGCAGGTGGTCTTTCCGCAACCCGACGGGCCCACGATGGCCACGAATTCACGGTCTTGGACCACCAGGTCGATGTCCTTGAGCGCCACGAATTCACGGCCGTTTTGCTTGAAAACGCGCTGCACGCTCTGGAACTGGATATTGGCCACTGTGGTTTCCTTAGATTCCGCGCTTTTTCTCGATCAACAACTGCACACGCCGCAGCACGACATCAATCACCAGACCCACCACACCGATGGCGAGCATGCCGCACATGACGGTGGCCGTGGATACCGAAGCCTGCCCCTTGACCATCAGATAACCCACGCCGCTGGAAGCCACGATGAGCTCTGCGCCCACCAGCGATTGCCAGCCCAAGCCCGCGGAGATGCGCAGGCCCGCCACGATGGATGGCACGGCCGCCGGCAACAGCACCTCGGTCATCGCCCGCAGGGAACTGGCGCCCAACATGCGGGCCGCCTCGATGTACTTGATGTCAACCTGGCGGGCACCTCGGTAGGTGTTGATCAGCACCGGCGGAAAGGCCCCCATGAAGATGATGAGCACCGGCCCACCGATGCCCGTACCAAACCACAGCGCGGCA